>NZ_AMZQ01000001.1:300000-401824 GCF_000313615.1 Campylobacter showae CSUNSWCD
GGTTTCTTTTTTGTGGACAGATGGGTGAGTGGCCGAAACCACACCCCTGCTAAGGGTGCAGCTTCTAATCGGGGCTCGAGGGTTCAAATCCCTCTCTGTCCGCCACCACTTCAAGAAACACACAGAAAACCCCCGCAAGTTACGGCAACAAAAAGAAACTACCAGCAGTGTTTTTTGCTGATATTTTCTCTGACTATCCAATAAAAACAGTCAAAATTTACACATCCAATCAGCCAAAATGATATACAATGCCCAAATTATTAGCACGGATCAGTAATCCAAGTTAAAGATAAACTGTATTTTTGTAAGCGGTAGCGACAATCTACCATTAAAATAATGTCTAATGGCAGTCAATTTTATCTACGAGTTTCGCAGTAAAGTAGTGAATAAGCCCAAAAGAATTATTATAGCAAAGTAGGCGAAATAAGCCTAGCTAAAGCTACGGAGAGGCGCGACGAGCTAAAGCGATACTTTGAATTTCAGACGACGGATCTTGTGATATGTATAAAATATTGCAAGCTATTTGAGTCCGTAAAATCAAGCTAAATTTAAATTTGTAGATACTTTTTATTCTATGCCATTTTGGGCGGTTTTGCGCGTAAATTTAGATTTTAAAAATATTAAAAAATAAAATTTGCACTAGAGGCGAAATGAAAATAAGCTAGTTTTATCTTATCCAAATTTAGCCTTGCAAGGGTACTGCAAGTTAAATTTCTAAAATCGGACCGCATTTCAAATAAATAGATTGATATTAAAAAAGCCAAAACCGTTATTTTGCTACTTTTGTTTTTGTCGATATGAAAATTTAACGAGCGGCTTACTCTCTCGCATCTATAAACTTGTGCCTACGCGATAAAAATTACCACAAAAGTAAGCCGCCCGTTTTTATTTATTTTTTGTGCTACGTAAAAGCTCCATCTTCATCTCGTAGTAGTCCACGCTCATATCGACGTAGTGCTTGTGCGGGTTTTCAAAGCGCTGCTCCTCCTGCCAAATTTCATTTTCGAGCTGCTCTTTTACGTACTCTCTGATTTTTGCTAAATTTACATTTTCACCAACGCGTTTGCCATCTTTTACGACTAGATTTTGTAGCTGCCGCGCCGTGCAGCCCTCAAAATACAGCTCCTTCCACGGTTTTTCGGGATCTATGTAGCGGTAGGGTTTGGAGAGATTGGGCGTTTCGTCCGCGTTCGTGATTAAATCGGCGACGGCTTGACCGCCTTTATATATGCGCCAAACTTTTTTTAGACCCGGGTTAGTCATCTTTTCTACGGCCTCTGAGACTTTTATGCGCGGGCTAAAAATGCCTTTATTTTCGACTGCAACTAGTTTATAGACTCCGCTAAAAACCGGATCGCTTTTTGACGTTATCAGGCGCTCGCCTACGCCAAAGCCGTCTATGCGTCCGCCTTGGGTTAAAATCGAGGCGATGGTGTATTCATCCAGACTGTTTGAGACGATGATTTTACAGTCTTGTAGCCCTGCGGCATCCAGCATCGCGCGCGTTTTTTTAGATAGATACGCCAGGTCGCCGGAGTCTAGCCTGACTGCTTTTAGGCGTTTGCCCAGTGGCTCAAGCACTTCTTTTGCCGTTTTTATCGCATTTGGCACGCCGCTATGCAGCACGTCGTAGGTATCTACGAGCAGCGAAGCGGAGTCTGGATAGAGCAGGGCGTAGCGCTTAAAGGCTTCAAATTCGTCGCCGAAATACATCACCCAGCTGTGCGCCATCGTACCGGTCGTCGGTATGCCAAAGGCCTTGGCCGCTAGCACCGTCGCCGTACCGTCCGCGCCGCCGATGTAGGCCGCTCTGGCGCCGTAGATCGCGGCGTCTAGGTTGTGCGCGCGCCTAGCGCCGAAGTCAAACACGCTCCTGCCGTCCGCGGCCTTTACGATGCGCCTAGCCTTGGTCGCGATGAGGCTTTGGTGGTTTATCTGCGATAGGATCGCGGTTTCTATGAGCTGCGCGTCGATAGGCGAGGCTACGACGGTCATAAAAGGCTCTTGCGGATAGATGATCGTACCCTCGGCAAATGCGTATATATCGCCTCTAAAGCGAAATTTGCGCAGATAATCTAAAAAATCCTCGCTAAATAAATTTAACGAGCGCAGATAGCCAACGTCGCTCTCGTCAAAGCGTAAATTTTCTACATACTCTATGATCTGCTCAAGTCCCGCAAATATCGCAAAACCGCCGCCGTCGGGCACCTTGCGGTAAAAAACGTCAAATGCCACGCGCGGCTGATCTCCGCTTTTAAAATACCCCTCCGCCATCGTAAGTTCGTAAAGATCCATCACCATGCTGACATTTCTCGCGTCAAACTGCGTCATTTTTGCCCTTTCTCGTTAAAATTTGATAATGATATAACCCCGCGGCTTGCGAGACGCTGAAATTTGGCGGAATGATTTTAAACAAATATATTATTTAATCTCATAATATTATCACTTTTTATCGGTTTTTAAGCTCGTTTAGCATATAGTTTTAAATATTTTATTTAAAGAAAATTTTTTATATTATCTTTATATTTTAAATTACGTTTTTTGATTTTGAGGGAAATAAAATTTGAAAATTTAGGAGGATTTTATGAAACAAGCCTTGCTACTAAGCAGCTCAAGCTACAAAGATACGGGCTATCTTAGGCATTGTAAAAACTGGATACACGAGTTTTTAAAAGAGTGCGGAGTTTGGGACGAGCAGGTGCTTTTCATCCCGTATGCCGGAGTTCGCCGCACAAACGACGAATACGAGCAAAAAGTCATCGACTGCCTGGAGTACAAAAATATCGCATCCATCCATAAATTTAGCGATCCAAAACGCGCCGTAGCCGAAGCTAAAGCCATCTGCATCGGCGGCGGAAACACCTTTGCGCTACTTTACTATCTTTATAAATTTGATTTAGTCGAAGCCATCAGACAAAGAGTGGAGGCGGGAGTGCCGTATTTTGGCTGGAGTGCGGGCGCAAACGTCGCTGGAAGCACGATGATGACGACAAACGACATGCCTATCATCATGCCAAAGAGCTTTGACGCGTTAAATATCTTCCCGCATCAGATAAATCCGCATTTTATCAGCGGTAAGATCGCCGGACACAACGGCGAAAGCAGGGAGGAGAGGCTGGAGGAGTTTTTGATAGTAAATCAAAAAAGCCTGATCTACGCGCTGCCCGAAGGTACGGCCCTAAGGTTAAAGGGCGAAAACGCAACCGTGATGGGCATGGAAAATAGTCCCGTCTTAAAAATGGCGTATCAAAAAGAAACCGAGTTCATAAAAGTCGGCGATAGCTTTAAATTTTAGTCGTTTGAGCCCATGCTCAAATTTAACGAGCCTTGCTAAAACTCGGCAAATTTGACGAAAATTTCAAATTTGAAACGGTTTTAGAAAAGCTTTCAAATTTGGATTTGACATCGGTCGGCGACAAAAATAAAAAGATTAAATTTGACTCAAATTTAGCGCGCAAAACCCAAGCGGCGTAAATTTGAGCCAAATTTGAAATAAGTATAAAACACAAAACGAAAGGGGACAAAATGGCTACTGCTAAGCTAATCTGTGCGGTCATAGGCTTGATCGCCGTCGTGTTTTTATTGGTCAAAAAAAGAGAGACCAAAACTGTGCTCATCGGCGTGGGACTCGTACTCTGCGTCATCTGTCTAAACCCGCTCGGAGCGCTTGAGAGCTTTACGAAGTCGATGACCTCTGCGGGGCTTATCAAGGCGATCTGCGCCAGTATGGGCTTTGCCTACGTTATGAAGGTGACTAAGTGCGACCAGCACCTGGTTTTGCTACTTACTAAGCCGATGAAAAATATCGGATTTTTGCTGATTCCGGCTACATTCGTGCTGACTTATTTTATCAATATCGCGATACCGTCGGCTGCGGGCTGCTCGGCTGCGGTGGGAGCTACGATGATACCGCTTTTGATGGCCTCTGGCGTACGTCCTGCGATGGCGGGAGCTGCGGTGTTTGCGGGTACCTTTGGCGGCGTGCTAAGCCCCGGCTCTGCGCACAATATCTTCGTAACCGACATGGTTAAAAAGACAAACGAAGCCTACACCGTCCAAGACGTAATCGGCGTGCAGTTTCCAAACGCCGTAGCCGCTGGTATCGTCGTTTTGATCGTGATTAGTATGACGGCGATTATCTTTAAGGATTATCAAAAAGGACAGGATTTTTCGCCTAAATCGGCAAGTAACGCCGGTGAAGCGACGCAGACGAAGGTAAATTTACTCTTTGCTCTAGCGCCTCTCATCCCGCTAGTTATTCTCGTCGTCGGCGGTACTGGTCTAAATAAAATTTCGTGGCTAGCATGGACGAAGATGGGCGTGGCCGAGGCTATGATCCTTGGCGCTATCATCGCGGTTTTCATCACGTGGACGAGCCCGGAAAAGATCACTAAAGAGTTTTTTAACGGTATGGGTAGCGCCTACGCCGAGGTTATGGGTATCATCATCGCTGCCGGCGTTTTCGTAGCGGGTTTAAAGGCGTGCGGAGCGATCGACGCGGTCACCGAGTGGCTAAAACACTCTCAGGAGTTCGTGCGCTACGGCGGTACTTTCGTGCCGTATCTCATGGGTACGGTTACGGGCTCTGGCGACGCCGCTACTATGGCGTTCAACCAAGCTATCACCGTTCACGCCGCGGATCTGGGCTTCGCGCAGGATAAGCTAGGCATGGCTGCTGCGATATCTGGCGCGCTAGGCCGCTCGTCGTCTCCTATCGCGGGTGCAGCGATCGTGTGCGCGGGTCTAGCTATGGTTAGCCCGGTCGAGATAGCCAAGCGAACGGCCCCAGCGATGGCGATAGCCGTGTGTGTTATAGCGTTTTTTATGCTCTAAATTTAGAGTTAAATTTGATAAAGTCGGCGCCTTGCCGACTTTTTGCATGGACGGCGTTTGTCGTCCTTTAAATTTTAGAAAATTAGTTAAATTTAATCCTTGCGCGCGTCGTATCTCACAGGCAGGTACTTTTTCTATCAAATTTACCGAGTCAAATTTGCCGCGCAAAGGCAGCCGTGCTATCTTTGGATAAACTCTTTATATCGGTCGCAGGCAAGCTCGGGCTCCATATCGCAGGCTTTTTTGAGGTAAGTAGCATCCGCCGCCGTTACCTAGCTCGCAGGCTTTTGAGTAGAGCTCTGCCGCTTTTTGATAGTCTTGCGCGGCTCCGTTTAGCGCGTTATCGTATAAAACTCCAAGCTCGTAGTAGCTTGCGCCGTTTCCATCGTCGCACTCCTTTTGTAGCGCGTTTATGTAGGCACCGACTGCTAAAACCGAAGTTTCGATTAACGGTAAAATTAATTTCGCTCCTATTTAAATTTGCTTTCGCATTTTACGCAAAGCGAGCTTAAATTCGGGCGACTCGGTCAAATTTACGGTTCAAATTTGACGTAAATTTGGGTTAGCGCCGTAAAGGAGCGGGTCTTGGCGGCGTAAAAATAGTGATATGAGAGCTGCAACACGCAAATTTGAGAGCGAATTCGCCCTCAAATTTGACCGAATTTATTTCTCGGCTATGATTTTAATTATCTCGCAGATGACGTTGCTGGCTGCGCGTAGCGATTTTACCGGCAGGTACTCGTAGATGGAGTGAAAGTTGTGCGCGCCGGTAAAGAGATTCGGACACGGTACGCCCTTTTCCGAGATGACCGCGCCGTCGTAGCCGCCTCGCATCGGGATGACTTTTGGCTCTATGTTTAGCCGAGCGTAGGCCTGCTTTGCCGCGACGACGGGTAGGCTGTTTTCGCCACCTTCAAGGTAGTTAAATACGTTTTTGTAGCGATCTTTTAGGCTGATTTGAATTCTGTGCGCGCCGTAAATTTTAGCAAACGAGTCGGCTAGATCTTGTAAAAACGCCATGCGCTGCGCATATTTTGCCTCGTTAAATTCGCGAACGTCGAGCTTTAGCACGGTCTTTGCGCTGTTGCCCGATAGCTCCTTGACCCAGTAGTAGCCCTCGACGCCGTCGGTGTATTCGGGTGCTTCGCCGCCCGGTAGCATCGAGATAAATTTATGCGCGAGTAGCAAGGAATTTACTAGCTTGCCCTTGGCGTTCATCGGGTGCGCGGACTGCCCGACGAAGGTCACGACCGCGTCGCCGGCGTTCCAGTTTTGGTAAATCAGCTCGCCTATACCGCAGCAATCAAGACAGTAGGCAAAGTCGGCCTTTATCTCCGAGACGTCAAGCGCCTTGGCCCCGCGCAGGCCTTGCTCCTCGTCGGGTAAAAAGCCAAACGTCACGTCGCCGTGCTCGATTTGTGGGTTTTGTATGAAAAACTGCGCGGCGTTTACGATGGCGGCGATCGCGGCCTTGTCGTCCGCGCCTAGCAGGCTGGTGCCGTCGGTTACGATGAGATCGTCTCCGACGTAGTTAGCAAGCTCTGGAAATTCGCTAAGTTTGAGCGTTATGCCTAGCTCTTTGTTTAGCGTGACGTCGCCGCCCTCGTAGCGCACGATTTGCGCTTTCGTGTCGTTTTTTTGCTCCGCGCTAGTATCAAGGTGCGCGAAAAACGCCACGGACGGCAGCTTCTTGGCGGAGTTTGACGGCAAAACGGCCGTAGTTATGGCGTTTTCTCGTCTTTTTATATTTTGTAGTCCAAGCTCCTTTAGCTCGCTTTCTATCAGCTTTGCTAGATCGTGCTCGGTTGGGTTTGACGGCATGATGCCTGCCGCGCCCGCTTCGCGGTTTGTCGTTGTGTTGATCTTTGTATAGCGTAAAAATCTCTCGACTATATCCATGTTTGCTCCTAAATTTGAGATAAAATTTATGAAATTATACTATCTTTTAATTAAGCTTAAAATAAAATTTTAATATTTTAGGGCAAGTTTAAAATTTAATCGGTATAATTCGCAAACTAAATTTAAAGGAGCAAAAATGCGAAATTTACGCTACGTAAGCGACCTTTCGGACTTTCATCAGGTTTTTTCGGCGACGCTGGGAAAGATGGCGACCGTACAAAATAGATTTGCGGATATCGTCGGCAACCTCGACTGGAACGTGGATTTTGACAGCTGCGAGATAGCTTTCGGCGATCAAATTTATAAGATACAGTTTATCGGCAGCGAGTCAAACGTGAGCGACACTTGGCTGTGGGGGCACGCGAACGTAAATAATTTCGGCGAGGAGGCGACGCGGTTTTCGGCGGAGGTGTTGCGCGCTGGAGCGGAGTGGGGCTTGCAGGCTTTTAGCGAACCGAGTTTTGAGCTAGATGAAACCTTTAACGGCCATACGCTTTGTATAGCCGCGTGCGGAGCGGTGGGCGAAAATTTATGCTACTACGGCTGCAGGCACGACAAGGGCTGTGCGTTTGTGGCTATCACAGATGCGCCGGATTTGCTTTTTGGGCCTCTTAGCGCGCACGAGTTTGTCAAAACAGCAAGCGGCTGCATACAAAATCACGACGTAGATCATAAAATTTTCATCAAAAGCTTTTTGGAATTCAACGGAGTCAAATTTGATGAAAACGTCGAAAAGGGCGGATTTTTTAAGAAAGCCAAAGACGAAATCGTAGCTAAATTTGACAAAGAGCTTTTGATCAAATTTGACGATAAGGGTAGGATATCGGAATTTAAATATGAATTTTAATTTGGGTAGTTTGAGCAAGGCGATGGGTTAAAAGCCCACCGCCTTAAATTTACGAATGGAAGTGAAACTCGTCCGGGTGATCTAGCGCGTAGCGGAATTTCTCCATATCTACTTTTTTATCCCAGATCGAGATGATTAGGCAGCCCACGGCGTTGCCGCAGAGGTTTCCGACCGCGCGCATCTCGGACATAAACTTATCAACACCAAGTAGCACCGCAACCGTAACCACCGGGATACCTGCGCTAGGAAGCGCGGCAAGCGTACCGGCAAGTATGATAAATCCAGAGCCTGTGACGCCGACAGCGCCCTTGCTAGTTACCATCAAGATGACGAGAATTTGTATCAAATGCTCGATGCTTAGCGGGATGCCGAAGGCTTGAGCAAGGAAAATAACGCTAAGCGATAGGTAGATGTTTGTACAGTCTAGGTTAAACGAATATCCCGTCGGTATGATGAGTCCGACCGCGCCTCTATGGATGCCCGCAGCCTCTAGCTTTTGCATGAGCGGAGCTAGCGCGGTCTCTGAGGAGCTCGTTGCAAACACGATCAAGACCTCTTTTGCGATGAAGCGCATAAATTTAAAGATATTGACTTTTGCAAAATAGCAAATAATACCCAGAACGACGAATATAAAAAATAAGCTTGCAATCGCCATAACGAAAAGTAGCTCAAGCATACCCAAAAGCGAGTTGATGCCAAATTTGCCGATCAAAAACGCCATCGCGGAAAATGCTGCAACCGGGCTAAATAGCATCAAAATCGTAAGCAGTTTTAGCACCCAGTGCTGAACGATTTCAAGTGGTCTTAGGATCTTCTTTTTATAGTCGTGCTTTAAAAACGAGATCGCAACAGCCGTAACGATCGCCAAAAATAGCACTTGAAGTGTGTTTGATTTGATAAACGGATCAAGCAAATGCACATAAGGGAAAATGCCGTCTACGGGCACAGCGCCGCGTAAAATGTGAAGCGTATGCGCTAAAATTCCGCTATTTGCGTCTATATTTGAGGCTTGGCTCGTAAATTTCTCTACGCTAGAGGCGTCAAGCTGCGTGTAGTCAAGGTGCATATCGTGACCCGGTTTTAGCGTCTCGCCAAAGATTATTCCCACGGCAAGAGCTATGGTGCTCACAACCTCAAAGTAGATAAATCCTTTAAGTCCGATAGAGCCCAGTTCCTTCATGCTCTCAAGTCCGATTATGCCTGAGACGATCGTGAGGAAAATAATCGGTCCGATGAGCGCTTTTAGGGCTTTGATAAAGTAGTCGATGCCCGGCTTGCTCGCGATGCCTAGATCCGGGAAGATCATGCCGACCGCGATACCGGCGACGATGCCGAAAACCACCCAAAACGCTAGGTTGGTAAACATTCTAATAAGAAAAGGTTTTTGCGGCTTGGCCGCGTTTGAAACGCTTGGGTTCAAGAGGTGTCCTTTAAAAATTATTAAAAAGCTATTTTAACAAATAAATTTATATAAAAAGATAAAATCGCGGCGATTTTGGTCAAATTTTACCGACCGCCGCAAATTTTATCAAATTTTACAAACTCTCTAAAATTTCGATTGAATTTATCTTATCGCCTTGCCTGACGCTATCTAGAGTCTTTAGGCTAGGCTCGTCCACGATCTGGCCAAACACCGTATGCACGCCGTCAAGGTGCGGCTGCGCGCTGTGGCAGACGAAAAACTGACTGCCGCCCGTATCGCGTCCGGCGTGCGCCATGGATAAGGTTCCGCGTTTGTGCTTGTGTTTTTGGCCTACGCACTCGCATTTTATGCGCCAGCCCGGCCCTCCTGTGCCCGTACCGTGCGGGCAGCCGCCCTGGATCACGAAATTTGGGATCACGCGGTGGAAATTTAATCCGTCGTAAAAGCCGCTTTTGGCTAGCTGAGCGAAATTCGTCACTGCTTGTGGCGCTTCCTCACCGTAGAGTTCGAGCTTCATATCGCCTTTTTCGGTGTGGATCACGGCAAATTTGAGCTTAGCAAGCTCGGCCGCGTCGATGTCGTAGATTTTTAGTTCGTCGTTTCTCATTTTTTTCCTTAAATTTATTCGATATTTGTATAAACCGCTTGCACGTCGTCGTCGTCTTCGAGCTTATCGAGTAGTTTTTCTAGTTCGTTCATCTGCTCTTCGTCTAGGCTTATCGGCGAGTTTGCGATGTACTGCAGGCTAGCTTTTTTAGCCTCGAGTCCTAGCTTTTCGATACCTTCGCTTAGCGTGCCAAAGCTTGCGTAATCGCCGTAGATATAAAGCACGCCGTCTTCTTCCTCGATCTCGGTTAGACCAAAGTCGATGAGCTCTAGCTCAATCTCGTCAAGCTCTTTTGCGGGCATATCGAGCTCAAAAACGCTCTTTCTCGTAAACATAAAATTTAAGCTTCCGCTAGGCAGGATTTCGCCGCCGTTTTTGCTAAATATCGCCTTGACGTTAGCAACCGTGCGAGTTGGGTTATCGGTAGCGCACTCGACGATGATCTGCACGCCGTGAGCGCCCTTGCCGTCGTAAAAGATGGTCTTGATATCCGCGCTATCCTTGCCGCTAGCGCGTTTTATCGCTGCATCGATGTTGTCTTTTGGCATATTTTGCGCCTTGGCCGCTGCTATTGCGGCGCGGAGTTTTGGGTTCATATCAGGCTCCGTGCCGCCCTCTTTAGCCGCTACGGTTATGGCTTTTGCGAGTTTTGGAAAAACTTTGCTCATCTTGTCCCAGCGCGCTTCTTTCGCGGCGCGCCTATATTCAAACGCTCGTCCCATTTCATTCCTTTAAAAATTTTTGCCCAATTATATCTAAAAAAATTTTGCATTTTTTTAAAAACGCGAGGTTTTGAGCGTATTAGTAAAAAATTTAGCTTTAAGTCCTATAATCCGAATATGATTTTAAATGCCCGAAAAGACGACGCCGCGCGCTGCATAGAGTTGTTAAATTTAGCCATGGAGGACATCGCATTTACGCTTAGCGGCGTGAGCGATCCCGCTAAGAGCGATGAAATTTTGCATAAATTTTTTAGAAGCGAGATAAACCGCCTAAGCTACAACAATGTTTTTGTTTTCAAATTTGACGGCGAGATCGCGGGAGCGATTTGCGCTTACGACGGAGGAGAGATCGAGGTATTGGATGAGCCTATTAGGGCGCATTTGCGTATGCTTGGCTCAAACGAAGTTCCGCAGACGGAGTGCTTTGCAGACGAGCTATATATCGATAGTCTTGCCGTGGACGAGAGGTTTCGCGGACGAGGCATCGCAAAAGAGCTGATCAAATTTATCTTTACCCTCGCGCCAAAACGAAATATCAAAAAAGTAGCCCTCATCGTCGATGAAAAAAAGCCAAAAACTATGGCTTTTTACGAGCGTTTAGGTTTTAAAACCGACTGCGAAATGATCATAAATTCTCACAAATACTACCATATGATAAAGGAGATAAAATGACTAAATTTAAGGTTGCTAATATCCACTGCGAAAACTGCGCAAACACCATAAAAAACGCTCTTGGCGATGAATACGGCGAGATAAAAGTAGATATGAGCGCCGAGCCAAAGATCGTGAGCGTAAATTTAGACGGCAAGGACGAGGCGAAATTTAAAGAGGAGCTGGATGATTTGGGATTTAGCGTCATAGAGAAAATTTGATGCAAAATATCAAACTAAACATCGCAGGCATGACCTGCGTAAACTGTTCAAACGCCATCGAGCGCGTGACGAAAAAGATCGCGGGCGTGCTAGACGCGAAAGTTAGCTTCGCAAACGGCTCGGGCGAATTTATCATAGAAAGCGCCGAAGTACAAGCCGCGATAGAAGAAAAGATAAAAAAACTAGGCTACGGCGTGGCAAAGGATTTGGCGGAATTTGAAGCCAAACGCGAGAAGCATATCTTAAATTTACGCCGAAATTTCCTAGCCGCCGCAGCTTTTAGCGCGGTGATTATGGCGCTTGAGATGAGCGAGCAGCCAAGCGTAGCAAAATCAGCCATCATGCTAGCGCTTGCCTTTATCACGATAGCTACGTGCGGGCGGGACTTTTTCATCCACGCTTACGGCGCGCTAAAAAATAAAAATTTCGACATGAACGTACTCGTAGCACTGGGCACTAGCACGGCGTTTGCGTATTCGCTGGGCGTTTTTATCGCGGGCGAGCGCCTGCCTGAAAATATGCGCCACCTTTACGTTTCAGGCGCAGCCATGATAACGGCTTTCGTGCTGCTGGGTAAATTTTTAGAAGAGCGTTCAAAAGCCCGCGCTGGCGACTACATAAAATCGCTAATGGATATGTCGCCCAAAACCGCTCTTGTGCTACAAAAAGACGGTAGTGCGCTGGAAGCGGGTGTTGCGAGCCTAAAAATAGGCGACATCGCGGTCGTAAAGAGCGGCTATGCGGTGCCTTGCGACGGAGTCGTGATAAACGGCGGCGCGGAGATCGACACCTCGATGCTAACGGGCGAGAGCCTACCAGTCTATAAAAAACAAGGCGACGAGGTCAATGCCGGAACTATAAATTTAAACGGCTACATCAACGTAAAGGTTACTAAACTCGCTAATCAAACGCTTTTGTCGCAAATTTTAGAGCTTTTAAGCGATGCGTCGAGCAAAAAGATGCCTATCAGCCGCTTTGCCGACCGCGTGGCAAATATCTTCGTGCCTAGCGTGATAGCTATCGCCGTCGTTACGTTTCTTGCGTGGTTTGCACTTACTGGAAATGCGCTACAAGGCGTGCTAAGCGCGGTTTGCGTGCTTATTATCTCATGTCCTTGCGCGCTGGGGCTAGCTACTCCGATAGCCATCGTCTCCTCGCTATCTCTAGGCGCTAAAAACGGAATCCTCATCAAAAATCCCGAGGTTTTAGAGGTGCTTGGCGACGTGAAATACGCGATATTTGATAAAACGGGTACGCTAACAAAGGGCGAAATATCCGTAAATTTTACAGATATAAACGATGAAAATTTAGCCAAAATCGCCGCACTAGAGGCCAAAAGCTCGCATCCGATATCTGCTGCGATCGTTAGATACGCAAGCGAGCTGGGGCTTAAAATTTTAGGCGATGAAAAGGGTTTTGAAAATATCGCGGGACGCGGCGTAAAGAGTGAGGACGAGAGCGTGATAGCAGGCAACGAGGCTCTTTTAAGCGAACTTGGCGTAGAGATAAGCACGCAAGCTAAAGAGCTAATCGCCAAAGCGCAAAATGAAGGAAACGGCGTAGTGCTCGCGGCTTTGAATAAAATTTATGTAGGTTTTATCGCGCTTAGCGATACGGTAAAAGAGGACGCCGCGCAGGCTATGCAAAGCCTAAAAGATGCTGGTATAACGCCCGTAATGCTAACCGGAGATAACGCCTTCACCGCAAAAAATGTGGCTGGCAAGCTTGGCGTAGAAAAGGTTTTTGCCGGCATGCTACCTAATGAAAAATTTGAAACGATAAAACGTCTGCAAGAAGAGGGTGCGGTGCTATTTGTCGGCGACGGTATTAACGACGCCGCACCGTTAAAGCAAGCAAATGTGGGTATCGCGATGAGTAGCGGTGCGGATATCGCAAAAGAAGCCGGCGACGTAGTGCTGGTAAAAAACGATCTAAAAAGCGCGGTAGCTACGATAAATTTAGCCAACGAGACGATGAAAACGATAAAGCAAAATTTGTTTTGGGCGTTTGTTTATAACGCCGTTTGTATCCCGGTTGCGGCGGGAGTTTTGGCGCCTTTGGGGCTCATGCTAACGCCCGTTTACGGAGCTGCGGCGATGTGTTTTAGCTCGGTCACGGTCGTGTTAAATTCGATCAGATTACGATTTAAGCAAATCTAAAATTTAGCCTAAATTTTGTAAAATCCCGCAAAAAACAAAAAAGGAAAAAGATGAATTTAGGTAAATTTTACGCCGTGATCGCAAGGATATTTGCGCTAAATTTCGCTTTGCCGCCAAGCGCGAAGCTTTTTAGCGAGCTAAATAAAAATCCAAAATGGATAATAACAAACGATAGCGAAGCAAACGCCAAAGGACGCGCGCTATACGAGGAGTCGATAAAAACTGAAAGCACCCTAGAGATCGCAAAGGACTTTGCAAATTTGAAAAAATATTTTAACGCGGAGTTTTTTTTCGAGGGCGATAAGGCGCGCCTCGAAGGTTTCTATAAAAAGTGCAAATTTAGCCCAAATTTAAATGTCAGCGCGCTTGATAGCCTAACAAACGAGCTTTCGTTTTTCTCCTCCGTTGTCGAGCTAAAACAAGACGAGCAAACAAAGGAAATTTTGGGCGTTTTGTTAAGCTCCTATCTGCTACCGTACGCTAAAAAGCTAGCTCCCGCCCTACAAAACGAAGCAAAAAGTAAATTTTACCGCGCTATGGGCTATCTTTTCGAGGATTTTGCGAGCGGCATAGAAAATACGCTAAAAGTCAAAGTCGTACCTAGATGAGCTGGTGGAACGACTTTTATATAAATTTCGATCCGGTCGCGTTTGAGCTGTTTGGCATTAAGGTGCACTGGTACGGGATAATGTACGTCCTGGCGCTACTAGTGGCGCTAGGAGTGGCTAAATTTATCGTCAAGCGCGATAATATGCAAATTTCAAATTCGCTGCTTGATAATTATTTCTTTTGGGTGGAAATCGGCGTGATACTGGGCGCGAGGCTCGGCTATATCGTCATTTATGATCCAAATACCGCTTATTATCTCACTCATCCTTGGCAGATTTTTAACCCCTTTCACAACGGCGAATTTGTCGGTATTCGCGGTATGAGCTATCACGGCGCGGTGGTTGGATTTTTGATAGCGACATGGGCTTTTTGTCGTAAATTTAAGCAAAATTTGTGGCAGCTTTTAGATCTCGTTGCGCTTAGCATTCCGCTTGGATATTTTTTCGGTCGCATCGGAAATTTTTTAAATCAAGAGCTATTCGGCCGTATCACGGACGTCTCATGGGCGATCAATGTCGCGGGACAGATGCGTCATCCATCGCAAATTTACGAAGCCGTTTTAGAAGGGCTTGCGGTTTTTGCCATCCTTTTTGTTTATAGAAAATTTAAAAAATTTGACGGCGAACTCATCGCTCTTTATGCCGTGCTTTATACCTTTGCCAGATTTATCTGCGAGTTCTTTAGAGAGCCTGATTTTGGGATCGGCTTTGTATTTTTAAATTTATCTATGGGGCAGATACTATCCTTTTTAATGTTTGCATGCGGCATTTTCCTTTATATTATCTTAAATAAAAAATATACAAAATTTTAAAAGGTTTTTAAAGTAATTTACGATACTATTACGCCGTTTTTATAGTGTCATAATTTAATTTTCTTTTAAGTTATGATAATTTATCTCAATTTTATAGGAGGGCTCATGAGTGGGCTAATCGAGGGCTTCTTGGGTAGGCAAGCGGATACGAAAAAAAGTCGTACTCCTGCCGTTTGGGACAGATGGCAAAGTATAACGGGACTGATTTTGGCCTGTTTTATTTTGTGTCACATGGTATTTACCTCTACCATTTTATTCGGCAAGGGCGCATTTAACGCCGTTGTAGGTTTTGCGGAGGCTAAATTTTTATTCGGCGAGGCTACATGGTGGATTACTAACGTTATCGCTGCGATAATATTCGTCGTTTTTATCGCTCACGCATTTTTGGCGATGAGAAAATTTCCTGCAAACTACAGACAATACATCATGTTTAGAGGCCACAAAGACCGCATGAAACACCTTGACACTACTCTTTGGTGGTTTCAGTTTTTGACAGGTTTTGCTCTATTTTTCGCAGCCAGTGCGCACTTAGTCGATATAATCTTCGGCGGACACATCACTGCCGACAAATCAGCGGCTGCATTTCATCAACTAGAAATTTTCTACTTCGCTTTACTTGTATTTATGGTTGTTCACGCTAGCGTGGGAATGTACCGCCTATACGTAAAATGGGTAAGTATCGACGGAGTAAACAAACAAGAGATGTTCGCAAAAAGAAATAAAGCCAAAACTGCGATATTTGCGGTTTTTGGAGTGCTCGCGGTCATCGCGCTGATCGCCGATTTCGTGTGGATCAGTCTTTAGGAAAAGGAGCTTTAAAAAATGAACGTAAAATATTATGACGCATTAGTTATCGGAGGCGGTCTGGCGGGACTACGAGCTGCCGTTGCCGCCGGAGAAAAAGGGCTAAGTACGGTAGTTTTAAGCCTAATCCCAGTTAAGCGCTCGCACTCTGCGGCTGCGCAAGGCGGTATGCAAGCCTCTTTAGGAAACTCAAAAATGAGCGAAGGCGACAACGAGGATGTACACTTTGCAGACACTGTAAAAGGTAGTGACTGGGGCTGCGACCAACAAGTTGCACGTATGTTTTGCCAAACTGCGCCTAAGGCTATCCGCGAGCTAGCCGCTTGGGGCGTGCCTTGGACTCGTATCACAAAAGGCGAGAGAAGCGCTATCATCAACGCTCAAAAAACAACTATCGTAGAAAAAGAAGAAGTCCACGGACTCATCCACAGCCGTGACTTTGGCGGAACTAAAAAATGGAGAACCTGCTTTACTGCTGACGCTACGGGTCACACTATGCTTTTTGCCGTAGCAAACGAAGCTCTAAAACATAACGTTGAAATCCACGACAGAAAAGAAGCTATCGCGCTAATCCACGCAAACAACCGCTGTTACGGCGCGATAGTTCGTGACCTTGTAAATGGTGAGATCACAGCTTATGTTTCTAAAGGCACGCTTATAGCAACTGGCGGTTATGGCAGAGTTTATAAACACACCACAAACGCCGTCGTTTGCGAGGGTATCGGCGCTGCGATCGCACTTGAGACTGGCGTAGCTCAGCTTGGTAACATGGAAGCTGTTCAGTTTCACCCAACTCCGATCGTCCCATCAGGCATTCTTCTAACAGAAGGTTGCCGCGGTGATGGCGGAATTTTGCGTGACGTTGATGGATACCGCTTTATGCCTGATTATGAACCAGAGAAAAAAGAACTTGCTAGCCGTGACGTCGTTAGCCGCCGCATCATGGAGCACATCCGTGCAGGCAAAGGCGTACCTAGTCCTTATGGCTATCACGTTTGGCTTGATATCTCTATCCTTGGACGTGAACACATCGAGAAAAATTTACGTGACGTTCAAGAAATTTGCGAAATTTTTAACGGCATCGATCCTGCTGACACTGAAGTATATACTGACGAGACAGGACATCAGCGTGGCAAAGGCTGGGCACCGATCCTACCTATGCAGCACTACTCAATGGGTGGCATCAAGACAAAACCAACTGGTGAGAGCCCAACACTAGCTGGTCTATTTAGCGCTGGCGAAGCTGCTTGCTGGGATATGCACGGCTTTAACCGCCTTGGTGGCAACTCAGTTTCTGAGACAGTCGTCGCTGGTATGATCGTTGGTGATTATTTTGCAGATTACTGTGCTAGCCATGAGATCGAGATAAACACAGCTGATATTGAGAAATTTGTTAAAAAACAAGAAGATTATCTAAATAGCCTCGTTACAAAAGAGGGTAAATTTAACGTCTTTGATATCAAAAACAAGATGAAAGAGGTAATGTGGGAACACGTTGCGATATTTAGAACAGGCAAAGGTCTAGAGCTTGCTGTTAAAGAGCTTGAAGCACTTTACAAAGAGTCACTTGATGTAAAAGTAAGCAACAAAGCGCTATTTGGCAACCCAGAGCTTGAAGAGGCTTATCGCGTACCAAAGATGCTAAAACTAGCACTTTGTATCGCAAAAGGTGCGCTTGATAGAACAGAGAGCCGTGGCGCTCACTGCCGTGAAGACTATCCAAAAAGAGATGACCTTAACTGGCTAAACAGAACGCTTACAAGCTGGAAAGAAGGCGACACTCTGCCAACCATCACTTATGAGTCACTTGATATCATGAAGATGGAGATGCCGCCAGCATTTAGAGGTTATGGTGCAAAAGGAAATATCATCGAGCATCCAAACAGCGCTATCCGCCAAAAAGAGGTCGATGAAATTCGCGAGAAAATGCAAGCAGAAGGCAAGAGCAGACAAGAAATTCAAGAGGCTTTGATGCACTATGACCTTCAACCAAAATACAAAGCACCAAATGAAAGAGCAGGAATAGGATATGAGTAGAAAAATCACCATAAAAGCATTTAAATATAATCCGTTGAGCAAAATTTCAAAGCCGCATTTCGCGACCTACGAGCTAGAAGAAACCGACGGCATGACGCTTTTTATAGCGTTAAATCAAATTCGTGAGAAATTTGACCCGGATCTTAGCTTTGACTTTGTTTGCCGTGCCGGTATCTGCGGTAGTTGCGGTATGTTAGTTAATGGTACGCCAAAGCTTGCTTGCCGTACGCTAACCAAAGACTATTCAGGCGGCGTGATTGAGCTTATGCCTTTGCCGGTATTTAAGCTGTTAAAAGATCTAAGCGTAGACACGGGCAACTGGATGAACGCGATGAGTAAGCGCGTGGAGAGTTGGATACACACTGACCACAAGACCGATATCTCTAAGCTTGAGGAAAAAGTCCAGCCTGAAGTAGCGCAAGAGGTATTTGAGCTTGACCGCTGCATCGAGTGTGGTATTTGTGTAGCTGCGTGCGGTACGGCTATCATGAGGCCTGATTTTATTGGTGCGGTAGGGCTTAACCGCGTAGCTAGATTTAAAATCGACGCGCTAGATAAACGAACCGACGAGGACTTTTATGAGCTTATCGGCGATGACGACGGCGTGTTTGGCTGTATGACTTTGCTAGGCTGCGAGGATAACTGCCCTAAACACCTTCCGCTTCAAAGCAGGATCGCATATATGCGCAGAAAGATGGCTGTAATAAAGTAGCCAAGGGGTCGTGAGACCCCTTTTTAAATTTAACTTCAAATTTTACTTCTATTTCTATTTTGCTTTTTTCTCAAATTTGTTTTTTAATTAGGTTCAATTTGTTCAAATTTGATGATCTATGCTGTATGTATTTTTACAAAAAACAGGCGTACAAAAAACGTCAAATTTTGCTTTAATAAAAATAGTAGCATCTTTGGTCTAGTCAGGCTTATTTTTTATTTTTAGAAGTATTACAAGTTAAAAATGTCTTTAAATTTGTGTTTTAGTAGATTTTGAAATCTTGTAAAAATGATAGATGGTGGAAGCGAGGTTGTTCGATATTTAGCTTTAAATATCGTATTTATCGCACTTCTATAGAAAATAAAGCCATTTTTTACACACTTAAAAACACATCCGAACTATTTTACGATGTAATAAAAAATTTAAGATATTCGGAGATAAAAAATTGGTAATGAAAAGTTTGGTTTTCAATACAAAAACGAGGAAAAGCCCTAAAATAGGCACTTTGCGATTTAAGTATTTGCCGTTTTTAAGTTTCAAACGCTTAAACGGCTAAATTTTCTTAAGAATTGAGATGTTTCACGGCTTTTTTAGCTCGAAACTTAATTAAGCTTCGTTTGTGAAACAAAAGCCGTTTTTATTTGTTTCACGCCTGCCACTCGTTGGCTTTGTAAATGCCCAAAACGTAAATAGCCCCGTTCTCTATCGCGTAAGGTATCACATAGCTTTTAAAAATCAAGTCTCTTATGCTCTCATCGTCAAAATTAATAGACTTGCGACAAATAAGGGGCGTTTGCGCCGTGCGCTCTATCTTTGCGATAAGCTCGTTTCTAAACTCTCGCGCCCTGCTTAGGCTGTCTTTTGCTATGAAGTCGAATATCGTCTTTAGCTCGCGCTCGAATTTAGGCTTGTATTTTATTACCATTGCATAGCCCGCGCTTTTAGCTCGTCGTGGCTTATTGTTTCAAACTCTCCACGCCTGATAGCTTCAACGTCGGATAATATCTCGGCTTTGATAGCCTCTAGTTTTTTGCGCGCCTGCGCTTCGTCTATTGGCTCATTGCCTCTTAGGGCTTCATCGGCGCAACCGTCGTCGATAATCAACTTTTGATTAGTCGTATTAGCTAGCGCTTTACTTATTGCCACTATTTGGCTTATTAGCGTTTCATCTGCTCGTATGGTTAGAGTTTGCATATCCTGGCCTTTGTTTTAAAATCCTATGAGCCATTTTAACTGCTCGGGGCTTAGGGTTTTATTAGTGTTCGGTTTTTCGTTCGTCCATATTCGCGAAATAGGGCTTAATTACGCTAAATTTAAGCGTTTTTACTGTGTTGTAGCGTTCGGTTTTTACTACTTCTTTTTGTATTCCCTATTAAACACGCTGTAGGCTTCTGCGTTTGCGAAGTCGTCGCGGTCGAATATCGGGCTTTTATCTCTAAACCTCATCAGTAAATTTAAATAAGCCTCTTTGGGGTTATCGCTCACATCTAACAAAGCCTTTAAATACTCGTCTTTGTATCGCCCGAATGAAAAATCTTTGTAAATCGTTTTAGGGGCTAAATTTAGCTTGTAGGCTACGGCGTGAGCCATTAGGCGTAAGTCGTCTTTGAAAAATCGCGATAACTCATAAAATAGGGCTATGTCGTATGTTTTCAATCGTCGCGCTTTATTATGATTTGAGTAGGGGCAAATAGCGCGCCTTGCTCTTGTAGCTCGTAATTTTTACCCAGTATCGTCTCTTTGTTTCTAGCCGTTATCCTGCTGTGTAGTTCAATGTCGCCCAGGTCGCCCGCTTCTTGCAGTAGCCTATTGGCCATTATTTGGTTTTTAATCGCCGTTTGCTTGAAAAAAGTTACCGCCCTTGCGTTGTCGCTTACTACCTGCGTCACGGCTTCGCGTTCGTATTCGTTTAGATCGGATAGTTCGGTTAGGTACTGCGTGCCTTTAGCTATCGTGCTTTTTAGATTTTGGCTTATGCCCTTAGTGATGTTATTTATCGCGCCTGCGCTGAGGTTAAAAAGCTTTTGTAGTGCTCTTTGGCTCATTCCTGCTTTATGCTTGGCTAATATCTGCGCTCTTACTTCGGGCGTTATTTTCATTTTACCGCCTTTAGCTCGCTTACGGCTTGATTTACCGCTTCGCGTTCGTATCTTACGGCGCGCCCTATCTTGACAAAGGGTAATACGAAGTTAAAGCGGTCTTTGTATTTGTCGCTTCTCATCTTAGTAAGCGTGCTTTGCGATAAGTTTAAAATTTGCCCTACCTGCTTTGGCGTTAATAGCTCCATTGTTTGCCTTTGTGACGTTTTGAGGTATTTTAACGCGTATTGGGGTGTTTGTTGGTTTGTGGTGGGGTCTTGGTTGCGCTTCCATAAAAAAATGGAGGCGAAATAATTGCACTGTGACAAGTCGTTACGGTGCGTTCTGGTTGTATGACGGGCTACGGACAAATAGGGCGGGGTGTTCGATAAAATAGACTTATGGAGGAGGGCTATTTAAAGCCCCCTTTGATAAGCCTACGCGCCCTTTAGGTCTTTGTGCCACGTGTAGCTACCTTTTGGCGTGATTTGCTCTTGTAGCTTGTCGTTTAGCTCGCTTAGGTGCTTTATTTGCTCTTCTAGCCTTTCGCACTCGCTAGCATAATAATTAAAAAGGCGGTATGCTTGTAAACCGGTTTCAAATAAGGCGTCCGCCATTCCCTTTGCTTCTCTCTTTGCTATCTCGGCTTTAAACGCTTCGCGCGCCTTGTCGCCTCCTGCTCGCTCTAGCTCAATACCTCGCTTATGCAAGCTAGTCCATAACCTAAAAGCGAAATCTTTTAACTGAGAATAGCTGGGCGCGTCTGCGCCCTTAGCTAAATATCTCAAAGCTTGGTTAAAGTCTCTTTTGTTCATTGTTCGCTCCTTTGGGTTAGTTCCTCTTTTTGCTCGGATATTTTCTTATCTGCGTAATCTCGCACCGCTTGGGCTACGTCGTCAATCGCCACGCTTAGGAAATAAGAGGCGTTTGCCATTGCGGTGGCGTTGGTTCCTACGCCTTTTTGCAGATAGGGCAAAGCATACACTAGCGTGCTTATTGCATTTAGCGCGCTTGGTATCTCGTTTGTTAAGTCTAGCTCGTCGGCTATGTCGAATGTTAATTGCATTGGGTCTCCTTTGTGGTAAGTTTTTCATCGTTGATTAAATATTTGATGAAATAATATCATCTTTGATTTAATAAGTCAAGTGTTTTTACAATCTTTGATGAAGTATTTTAATAATATTTTACATTTTTGATTAAAAATGATACAATTAGCTAAAATTTAAAAGGGCAAAAATGCTAAAAAGTGATTTTTTAAAGAGGTTGAGCGATTTGGGCTTATCGGTCAATGACTTCGCAAATTTAACAAAACTAAACGCAGGCAGTATTTACAACTGGAATGACGAAAAAAAGCCTATTCCGTCTTGGGTTGAGCCGTTTTTGGTATGCTACGAAAAATCCACACGCTACGAAAAAATCAAAGAATTAACTAAAGACCTTTAGCCTCATCGCTCCTAAACTCCTTTTAAATCCCACCGCTTTAAATCTCTCTGCGATAGCTATCGGTATTTAATTCCCCTAGCTACCTAAATTAAACTTACCTAGCTTTTAGCTACCTACGTTAAACGTACCTAGCTTTTAGCTCTATGAATTAAACTCACCCAGCTTTTAGGGTTTTCCTCTTTTTTGTGGATAACCCCTTTTTCAGATTTTCTTGAATAAATGCGTTTCTCTTTTTTGAGAAATCCAAAAAGGGCTGGTTGAATACCCCGCCCGTTACAAATCAGGCGGGGTGTCGGTAGTGGCTTACTTTGCACCTATGGGCTAAATTTGACTTAGGGCATAACGCGCCTATGGGCTAGATTAAATCTACCTCATCGCTTGGCTGTGCGTTCCATTTTTTTATGGAATGACGATTTTTGGGCTACTCGCTCGTCGCCTGAAAACTAAGGCAACGGCACAGGGCTAAAAAGCTTTTGGTTGCGTATGCTACCGCCTCCGCCCTTTGAGGGCGGGGCGTATTCATCTAAAGGGTTAAAATTCTCTCTTTTTTTAACATATCGCCTTTTATTTGTTAGAAAATACGCCAAAAATTAACAATACGCATTTAAACGCAAAATAAAGCCTTCTGTTTGATTTTAACTCTTTTTGATGTCTTTGTATGTTCTGGAGGCTCTTTTTAAAACGTAGCCCAGTTATTTTTATTCTATGGGCTATTATGTTAATTTACTCTCTTTGCTATTAGATTAACGCTCGCTTGTTTCACTCGCTCGCTACTTTAAGGAAAATAGGCAAGGTTTATCAAAAAGGCGGGATTTTTGAGGGATGAAAAGTAAATGCTACCCTACCTACTAAGGGGGTCTGAAACTTAAATTGCGTTTTTTCTCCGCCTGCACGAGTGCGAGCTAGCCCCGTGTGCGTGCTAGTTTGCGCTTTATCGAGGTGTCAAAATCCGTTTATTTTTCGTTATTGGAGTTGATAACGAGTGACAACGAAAAGCGATACACGTTTTAGAGTTTCTTAAAGTAAATGAAACTGGCAAAAAACGGCTTAAGGATTTTTGGCAATTTGGGGTAAATTTGGCAATAAATATGCGATGAGGTTACGGGCGTTACAATGTAGCGTTGTGGTGATTTTTGTCTTTAGACTCTTTGATATTCTGCGGGTATTTTGACAATCTCGCCGTTTAAATTTACCTCGTTCGGGAGTAATGCGCGCCTTATGTGTTTAGCTTTTATTTCTAGGCTCGCGGTCGCATTTTGCTTTAGCTCGTGGGAGTATTTGGCTCTATTTGGCGGTGTTAATAAGATTATGCTTTTGTGTGGGTATGTTTGGCGTATGGTTTTAATTGTGGATACTAGGTCGGTATCCGCAGTTACTAAAAAGGCTTTGTCGAAATCGTCATTAAAGGCGTCTTGTAAAAGCCTAATGGCTATGTTAATGTCTGTCTGTTTTTCCTCGTGTGTAGCATATCGTGCTCCACATATGTGGCATTTAGCAAATTTCTTTTTAAAGCTTCCAAATATCGCTTTAACACCTGCGCCTTGCAATGCCTTAGTGTAAGCTTCGTATCTTTGCATTTTGGTTGGCAAATGTGTTGGAGGGGCTGAAAAATAATAAACCTCATTTAGTTCGTCACCCTCTTTTAAAAATAACTCACAAAGCTTGCGCAAATTTAGCCATTTAAGCGTATTATCTTTTAAGGCATCGATTGAGTGATAAAGATTAAAGCCGTCTATGTAAGCGTTGATTTTCAAAGTCCGAGACCTCCCTAAAAAATAGGGAGCTCGGTTAGGGTGTTCCCTAAGTGGATAAACGTATTTTATCCATTTTGTGTTTAAATCTCGCTTTATTTGATACCTACTCGCTATCATAAGCTATCAGATAGATTTATTTTGCTTGACTTGTTTAAAAATGGACCGTATAATACGTCTTACATTCAAGGGGCTCCTTGTGCCCCACTTTCTAAGTATTCAATCAAGCCTTCATCAAAACATTTTAAAATATCGTTTAAAAATATTTCTATCTTTGACGGTTCTATGCCGATTATTATCTCTTTCAGCTTAGTTGATAGCCTAGGTGTGCCGTTTACGTTGAGTTTGTAAAGGTTTTCAAAATGAAAGGCGCGGTTTCTTATCGTGAGTATGAGCGAATAGCAAATTTTAACCTTTTTAAGCTATCAGCGGTTATCACGCCCTTAGCTCTCTTTTGTTATTCTTTGCCTTGTATGCGAGCTTTGCCGGCTGCGCTTTGGTCGCAATGTCGATTATTTGCGAGAAATCGCGTACGGCTTGGCGCAGTTGTAGCTCCAGGCGTTCGGCTCTAGGCAATAACGCGGGTTTATTTAAATCGATTATCGGGGCGGTTGCCTCTGCGCGATACAATGGCAAATTTAGATTATTCTTTTTGGCTTTGTCGTAAAAATAGACGCGCTCTAACGCCGTAAGCTCGGTTTTTAAATACGTCGTATCGCCTATTTGAGCTTTGTCGAATGCGTCCAGACAAAATGGTTCGGGGCGGTCGAAACATAAATCAACGCTCGAGACGTTATTAACCGCGCCTAAAAGCTCCGCTACGAGGTCAAAGGGCGGGGCGGGCTTGTGATATTGCTTTAGCCCGTAAAACTCAATCACGGCGCGCTGCCGGCACTCGCTCGGGGCTTTTGTCGTGGCGTAAAATATGCTTAAATTTTCGAGTTCGTAAAGCTCGGTTATTTTTAGCCCTCGAAATTCATAACGATTGGATATTTTTATCTCTTTCGTATCTTGCATTTTTCGCCACTTCAAGCCGTGATTTTTGGCTATGCTTTTAAGTAGCTCTATTTTGGTGTAGTGCTTGCGCGTTACTCTGTTTTTTAGGAAACTCGCACGTATGGTGTCTATGGCTATGCTAGGCGTTTCAGCTAGTATTTGGGTAATTTGAGGTAATATTTCCACGTTTTACAATCCAAAGGGCGGTTAAACTTCGCTTGGCTTGACCGCCCCCCTAGAAATCTTTAAAATTAACCCTCTGCTAATTGAGGCGCATTTTTTGCTTTTATCGCCTCGATTAGCTTTTTAGCTAACTTTACTTGACCCTTTGGCGTTATTAGAGTGATGAGGTTTAGCCCGCGCTCTCCGTTTGGCTTTGTAAACGTCTGCGGTTTGCGTCTAAAATAGCCCATATTTAGATACTTTTGCAAAGGCTCGTTATTGAGCATTAAAATCCCCAACTCGCGCATTAGAGCAAATAATCGTATCTCGCCCGTGTCTATGCCCTTATCTTTATCGCAAAGGATTTTCGCATATTCGCCTATTTTAATATCGCCCTTGCTAACCTCAACGGCTCGTGCGAAATCTACGTAAGGCTCATCGGCTTTTACTTTGCACTCTAGGCGTTTTACTTCGTCTTGCGTGTCTGCTAGCCTCAAAAGAATATCGGCAGCCGCTCGCGGGTCTGCTAATACGTCGTGAATATCCAAAGGGCGGTTACCGCCGTTTAGGATAAAATCGCTAGCCCAATCCCTGAATAAAATCGTCTGCGGCGTCTCCTCCAATTTAAAGCCTAGTGTAATAATGCCCTTTTTAGTCCAAAAGACCATTTTTTGAGGCTTTACTCCCTCCCTTCTATTAGAAGGGGGTGTATCTGTTAAGTTTCCTTTGCCGTCGTTATACATATCTTTGTAATAATAATGCACGCCCTCGCGGTATTCGGTCGCGCCTTTTATTCTTTGTAAGCTTACCGCGTTTTGCGTTACGCCGAAACCCTGCGCTACTTGCTTGTCCGACAAGCTCCAGGTGTCTTGATACTCCGAAATCTCTAAATTTAGATCGTTAAATGTTACTATTGCGCTCATATTTTGCCCCCTAAGTATCTTTTAGCCTTTTGGAAATCGTCGATACGCCATAATTTAAACCGCCTTTTAGGGTTATTTGCGTCAGTGCACCATCTAAATTTAACGATTTTTTCCCTAAAAAGCTCTACTAAATACTGATTTGCGTTACTTATGCCAAACACTCGCCCCGCGGTTATTTCCGTTCCGTCCCACATCATTTTTATTAATGCCGTTTTATGTTTGCTTTGTATCATCGGTTATTCTCCTCTCTTATGCCTGCTTTTATTTCCAGCTCTTTTATGCTCTTACTCTGCGTCTGCACGATATGAAACAAATCGTAAGCGCAATCAAGCAAAGGTTGAGCTACGCCGTCTAAGCTCGCCACCTTGTAAGCGTGCAAATGCTTTTTAAAAGCCTTTAGCATAACCTCATCGTCCGCGCTAAAGCAAAGTTTGCTAGGCGTAAATACTAGCTTATTCATTGTTCGCGCTCCTTTGAAAAAATCGCTCTCTTAGCCGTTGATTTTCGGCGTGGAGTGCGTTTAGCTCTCTCGCCTGCTCGGTCAAGGCGCAAAACAAATCAAAGGCTACGGGCTTAAAATTTGCCGTATCGTCTCCGCTTTGCTCGTCTTGTAAATGTTTGAGATAAATATCGGGGTAGCACTCTTTTAGCATTTTTACGTAAAGTTCGGGCGCGCTTTTTATCTCTTTGCACTCTCGCGCTATTTCGCCGATACTCTTTTGATTTAGCTCCGTTTCGCGCTCCTCGAATAAATCAAAGGCTACGCAAAGAGCTTTAATCACGCCTTTTTGTAGGTCGCTTTGCTCCTGCTCGTCCGTCTGCGCGTAAATCGCCTTAATCTCGGGGTATTTGGATAAACGGGCATAAAAACGCCCGTATAGCCTCGCTTCGTTATCGTCTTTAAATGCTTTCATCTTACGCACTCCTATCTTGTAAATAGGCGTCTAGCTCGCTCTTTAAAAAGCGGATAGTGCGCTCTGTTAAGCGTTTTGGCTTCGGGAAATCGTCGCGTTTCATAAAACGCCATAACGTAGCGGTCGAAATACCTAAATACTGCGCCGTCTCTTTCGGGCTTAGCGTGGCGTTCTTTACGATTAATGGGTTCATAATAAAAACTCCTTACGAGTGATATTATTTATCCGCGTGCGCACTTGAATAAATATGGGTGAATGTTAGCAAATAATACAGTGTGAGTCTAGTGCGAAAATAGCGTTAAAATCGATGTTAGAAATAAATTTTTAGCGTGAAAAATGATGTAAAAAATAAAAAAGTTTCACGGGTTTTGATGTAGATTTTTAAAAACTTGCATTGGTTGAGATGTAAAAAATAAATTTCTTACATCGATTTTAATGTAAGAAATTTTAAAAGTCCTTAAAATAGGGCGTTTTATTTTGGATTTTGCTTTTTTCGTATCTTTTTAAAAGTAGGATTGTGCAGGGTTCTGATTGTTACTTTTAGGGCTTGTATCTCTTTTAAAAGGTCTGTTTTGCTTATTGTGTTTTGCTTGTTTTGCGGTGCGCTTACTAATAAGCCAAAAAGTGTATCTACAAAGTTTTTCCCCGCCTGCGCTATCGTTGGTATTTTGTATTCGTCGGCTACTCTGCTAAAAAACGTTTGTAAATCTTTTATGGCTTGTGGTATCGTTTCGCTCATTGGTCTGCCTGCGCCATTTAGCCATTTATCCATATTTTTCAAAGTATCTAAAAAACTTTTTATCTCATCTAGCTCATAATCCATATCCGTTTTTTTTCTTGATGTATTGGGCATTGAGAAAAAAGCATAATCGGTAATAGTTTGAAGTATGCTTTGCATAAGGTCGTAATCTTGGTCGTGATTAGTAATAAAGGCGTCTAAAAAATTTATTTTATTAAAAAGGTCGTCTCGCTGGCTTTCCGTGATTTGTTTTTTCTTAATCAAAAATGGATAGATACTCGCCGCCTGAATGACATTGTTTTTAAATGCGGTCTGCACTTCTATTATTTTTTGTTGGTCTTTTTGCTCTTTGGTCATTTACTCCCCTTTCACTTCGTCTAAATAGTCGCTCCACCACTGCATAAGCTCGGCGCGCTCCTCTAGTCTTTGGCTTCTGTCGTATATTGATTTTATTTTGTTTCGCTCTCTGTGGTCTAAACAAAGCTCGATTATTTCCGCGCCTTTGCCGTGTCGTTTGATATTCTCGTTTAGTAGTGTTGAGGCGGTCGCCCTCAGTCCGTGAAATACCGTTTCACCGCCAAAGCCTAACCGCTTAAGCGCGTAGTTGAGCGTGTTCTCGCTTAGCGGTTTTAGGCTCGTTATGTCACTAGGAAATACGAAATCGCCCCGCCTTATCTCGTATTGAGCTTTTAAAAGCTCTTTTACTTGCCTGCTAATCGGCACGGCGAAGTCTGCGCCCATTTTCATATCGCTAGCGGGAAATACGATGAGGTTTTTATCAAAGCTAACATATTGCCATTTTAGCCCTCTGACGTTCGCGCTACGTAAAAAGGTATGCGCGCCGAATACTAACGCCTGCTTGGTGCTGTTTGAGCCTCTAAAGCCGTCAATCGCCCTTAAAAGCTCGCCTAGCCTTTCGGGGTCTGTTATCGCTCTAAAGTTCTCGCATTTTGAGATTTTAAAAGTATCGGCAAAAATAATATCCCTCGTCGGGTTATGTTCGATGTAGCCTTTATTGACGGCTAAGTCTAAAATCTTACGAAGTAGTCTAAACGTGCGTTTGCTCGTGTCGTGGCTTATGCCTTTTTTGGTCTCGGCTTCTTGTATGCGCTCTATCGTCTGCGCGTAATCCCTGCGCGCTAGCGTGCGAATATCGCCGTTTTTGAGATAGGGCATAAGGTAGTTATTTATCCGCCCCGCCTCTCTGCTAAGCGATGAGGTATTTTTAGCCCGCTCTTTTTCTATCCACTCGCGCGCCGCGTCCTCAAATTTAACCGCCTTTTGAGCTATCACGGCTTTTTTGATGTCCTCGCCCCTCTCTTTTAGCCGTTTTAGCTCTGTTGCTTTGGCTCTTGCTTCGGCTAGCGTGATACTTGGATACTTGCCTATGATGATTTGATTAGTTTTGCGCTCCTCGTCGGCATATCTAAAGACAAACGTTTTGCTTACGCCGTTTTTAGTCTGCGTCGCATAAATGTAAAGGTATGGAGTGGAAATATCTTTAATCCACTCTCTAGTCTTGCCGTCTTTTAGTGCGTAATTTTTTAGTTGGCTATCTTTCGCAAATGTCGCCATTTTCTCGCCTTTTTGTATGTGCGTAAGTGTGCTTTTGGGTGTGTTATTTTAATTTGCTTGTTTTTGGACACACTCAAAATCTAGTTTTTGCGCTTATGATTTTGCGCAAAGCCCGTTCTTGTCGGTTATCCTATTTTTGAGTGTGTAAAAATCTCGGTTTTTAGTCGCCCACACTCAAAAACACACTTATTTTCTTAAAAATGTATGATATTCAATGAAATCTTACGAAATGCTAAAAGCGGTTTAAAGCTCGTATTTTAGGGGATTTTGAAGGCTTTTGAAATCTTGTAAAAATGATAGATGGTGGAAGCGAGGGGGATCGAACCCCTGTCCAAAAACAAACCGATTACAGCCTCTACACGCTTAGCAAAAGTGAAATTTTCATCTAAAAGGGCTCACTTTCCAAAACCTTATTTTAGACTAAGACAAGATTTCGGTTAATAGCTCGTCAGGCTACCAACCTACGCTAGCTGGGGTTACTCGCCGTTATCTTAGCTAGTATCAGACTAGGCGAGGCTCAACTGAACTTACGCAGCTTTAGCGTAAGCAGGAGCGTAGTTAACGTTGTTTGCGTTTAAATTTATTTGAGCTTTTTACGCTTTGCTCAAAGCGACGTGCCACCGTGACCGCTCTGCTCCTGTCGAAGCCAAGTCGCTCCCGTAAGAATAGGCTAAATTTAGCCTTGTTTTAAAGATTATGGATTATATTATTTTTTGTTTTTTTTGTCAAACGTCTAGTTTTTGCGGTATTTTTACGATATTTGCATCTAAGGGGCTGAAAAACTCGGCATCGTTTTCTATGTCGTTTTTGTATCTGTTAAACTGGTCGCTCAATAAAAGTAACCAGTCCACAAAATCTTCATTTGCCGGCCCTTGTAAATCCCTTGCTTCGCCGCAAATTTCCTCTGCTAACGTAGTTAACTTAATTATAGGATCAAGCCTCATAAAGCCTGCTGCGGATTTAATATTATGAAAAATTCTAAAAAGTTCACTAATATTGCTACCGTATCTATCGTGCCTGGCAAGGTTTATGATTAGCGGCTCCATTAAATCGCACATCAAAGTATAGTGCGATAAAAACTCCTCTACTATGTCGTATGAGTAGTCTATTTCAAGGCTTTTCAGTATTCCCATTGAGTTTCCTTAAATTTGTTGTCAGGATTGTAACATTTTTTTGATAAAATTAAAAATAAAATACCTAAATTTAAGGAAAAATTTATGCTAGAAAATAATAAAAAAGTTACAATTTATGATATAATTAACAAAAAGGGTTTAGAGCCCATCGTTATGATCACGGCTTATGACGCTCTTTTTGCGCGGCTTTTTGACGATTACGTCGATATTATCTTGGTCGGCGACAGTCTAAACATGAGTTTTAACGGCAAAAAAGACACCCTTAGCTTAAAAATGGACGACGCGCTTTATCACGTTAAGGCTGTTTTGCAGGGTGCAAAGCATGCTTTTGTCGTTGCCGATATGCCCTTTGGTAGCTATCAGGACGAAAAATCCGCGCTAAAAAACGCGACCAAATTTATCAAAGCAGGCGCGGACGCCGTCAAATTTGAAGGCGGTCTAAAAGCCGCTCCTATCGTAAAAAGGCTCGTGGGCGAAGGTATAAACGTGATGGCTCACATCGGGCTCATGCCTCAGTTTGTGCGAAACGAGGGCGGCTACAAGATAAAAGGACGCAGCGAGGCCGACGAAGCGCGCTTGATCGATGAGGCGAAGGCGCTCGAGTGCGCTGGAGCGTTTTCTGCCGTGGTCGAGGGCACACTAAGCCCGGTTGCGGCAAAGGTCGCAAAAAGCGTGCAGATGCCTATCATCGGTATCGGCGCGGGTGCCGACGTGGACGGACAGGTACTCGTGTGGAGCGATATGCTCGGGTTTTTCGATGAGTTTAAGCCGAAATTCGTCAAGCGCTATCTTGACGGAGCAAATTTGGTGCGAACGGCCGTCGAAACCTATGCTCGTGAGGTTAGAGAAAAGACCTTTCCGAGCGAGGAGTTTGAGTATAAAATTTAGCTTGTTTTAGCTAAATCTAGTCTGCACAGCAAATTTGATCATCCTGCAAACGACGGCAAATTTGAGCCTTAGGCGTTAAATTTGACGAACAGAGTTTGGTTTAAATTTGAACGCTTGCATTTACCCGCCCCTCGTCAAATTTGACGGGCAAATTTGGCTATCAAAACAAGACTAGATTAAAAACAAGGAGCGAGTTTTGAAAATTTTATTGATTTTAGCGACGCTTTTGGGCTCGCTAATGGCCTCAAATCCGAATTTTGGGCTAGGCATCGATAGCCTAGGCGAACAAAGCGAGCAAGCGCAGAACGAGAAGCGATTTTCTAAGCGCGAGGAGGCCGCGAGGCAGGCGATCGAAAATGCCGACTATGACGCTGCTTTTAAGATTTTATCGCCGCTTTGCGAGGAGGGCGATGCGATGAGCTGCGCGGCGCTGGGCAGTATGCATTTTAGTGGGCTTGGGGCCGAAAAAAGCAACGAAAAAGCCGAGCTTTTCTTTGAAAAATCTTGCGAGCTAGGAAACGGCACGGGCTGCTTTGATCTGGCGCTTTTAAACGTCAAGGAAATTTTCGGCCCTAAAGATGAAAATAAAATATTCCGCCTCTACGAAAAAGGCTGCGAATTAGGCTCTGAAGCGGCTTGCAACAACCTCGGTCTCATCTACGAATCGCAAAACGATCTCAAAAAATCCATAAATTTATATGCCAAAGCGTGCAGGAAATTTGACGGTGCTGGCTGCTACAACTACGGCAGGATGATGCATGAGGGGCTGGGCGCAGAGCGCGATCTAACAAGCGCGCACAAGGCTTTTGACACCTCGTGCTATATGAAAAATGCGCTTGGCTGCTATGCTCTTGGCTACGTTTACGAGCATGCGCAGGGCGTGGAGTTCGCCGTTTACGACGCGTACGACGGATATTCGCGCGCTTGCAAGCTCGGCAACGACGACGGCTGCAGGGCTCTGGGCTTTGAAAACTACGAAAAAAATATAGAAATTTACGAAAAATTCGAGTCCATCGCGGAGGGGTGTAAATTTGGCAACGATAGCGACTGCAAGCTTTTAAAGGCAAGAATAGCGGAGTTTTAAGCTCGAGCTGATTTTTCCGTCAAATTTAAGCTGATTTTTGAGATTTATCCGCTTCGGCGAGGCGGATAAATTTTATCTTTTATTTGAAAGCAAATTTTACTTTATACGATTTTAAAATCATTTACGGCGTCAAATTTGGCGCCTAAATCGAAGCCTGGTTTCAAGCAAGCCCAAAGCCAAAACTTACCCAAAATTTTGTAAAATGCGGCAAATTTACGAAACATAGAGCCGAAAAAATGGATAGAATAGTCGAAATAGAAAAAATAAGCTTCGAGAACGATTTTGAGGTGTCGCTGCGCCCAACGCGCTTTGAAGACTACATCGGGCAGGAAAAGATCAAGCAAAATTTAGGCGTATTTATAAAGGCTGCCAAAAAGCGCGGCGAGTGCCTAGACCACGTGCTTTTCTACGGGCCGCCGGGCCTTGGCAAGACGACGCTGGCGCACATCATCGCAAACGAAATGGGCGTGAGTATCAAGATGACGGCCGCTCCGATGATAGAAAAAAGCGGCGATCTGGCGGCGGTGCTGACAAATTTGCAAGAGGGCGACGTGCTATTTATCGACGAGATACATCGCCTAAGCCCCGCGATCGAGGAGGTGCTTTATCCTGCGATGGAGGACTTTCGCCTAGATATCATTATAGGCTCGGGGCCTGCGGCGCAGACCATCAAGATCGACCTGCCTAAATTTACGCTCATCGGCGCTACGACGCGCGCGGGCATGATTTCAGCACCCCTGCGAGATAGATTTGGCATGGATTTTAGGTTGCAGTTTTATACCAGAGAGGAGCTGGCTCGTATCGTGCAGATCGCCTCGGTGAAGCTTGGCAAAGAGTGCGAAAAAGCCGCCGCTCTCGAGGTCGCCGCTCGCTCACGCGCTACGCCTAGGATCGCGCTACGGCTGCTAAAGCGCATACGAGACTTTGCCGAGGTAAACGACGAAGCCATCATCTCGCAACCCCGCGCCAAAGAGGCTCTGGACGCGCTTGGCGTAAACGACATAGGCTTTGACGAGATGGATATCAAGTATCTAGAGATCCTGCTCGCCGCCAAACGCCGTCCGATGGGTCTAAGCACGATCGCGGCGGCTCTAAGCGAGGACGAGGGCACGGTCGAGGATGTGATCGAGCCCTATCTGCTCGCTAACGGCTACATCGAGCGCACCGCCAAAGGCAGGCTAGCAAGCGCCAAAGCCTACGAGGTGTTTAAGCTTAAATTTGACGGTCCAAAGGAAGGAAATCTATTTTAATGAAAATTTATTGCAAGACAAAACCGGAATTACAAATAAAAGGATAAAAATGAAGAAATTTTATTTTGTGTTCGCGCTTTTACTATGTTTTGATTTGGTATTTGCCGGAAACGAAACGGCTGGATTTAGTAGAGATGACGGTCTGGAGGTCGTTAGAGACGATATTTATAAGCTAATGTGGCAGGACGGCAAAGATGTGTTTGAAGGCGACTGGAAAGAAGCTAAACGCTATTGCGAAAATTTAAAATTCGCAGGTTATTCCGACTGGCGACTGCCCACTAGAAAAGAGCTTTTAAGCATCACTGACGATAGCAAGTCAGACTGGCAGCGCGTCTCTGATCCAAAGAAGTGCTCAAAAGCTGCATATGACGGAGCATGCCGTTTGGCTATAAATTCGGCTTTTAAAAATGTTAAACTTTATTACTACTATCAAAGTTCAACAAAGAACGTGGACCCGTCGTATGGAGTGAGAATAGTATATTTCGGGGACGGTAGTGATACCTGGAGTGGTCTATCTAAGCGTCACAGAGTGAGATGCGTTAGACAGTATTGATTTAAATTTAAATAAAGAGGAAAATATGAAAATATATATGACGGTTTCTTTGCTACTTTGCGGACTGCTCAATGCCGACGTACTAATCCCCGCTTGCCAAAGAGATAACGATAAAAATGTAGTTGTATGTAGTGAAACTAAGCTTGGTAAACTTATGTGGCAAGACGACCCAAAGATATTTAACGGCGATTGGGATAAAGCTAAAAGTTACTGTGAAAATTTAAATTTTGCCGGCTATTCAGACTGGCGGCTGCCTACTAGAATTGAGCTTTTAAGTATCACAGACGATAGTAAATTTAATCCATCTATAAATTCCGCTTTTAAAAACGTGAAATCACGGCTGTACTGGACTTCCACGATGCATGCCGACGATTTGTCTATTGCATGGATTGTGTCTTTTACGGACGGTAGCAATGTTTGGGACGAAAGGCCGTTTAGTCCTTGCGTACGGTGTGTTAGGCAATATTAAAATCAATAAACTATTAAATTTCGGCGCAAAAGCAAAAAACCAAAGCACCGAAATTTGAAATTTTATCTAAAACTAAAAGTCCAAGAGCCTTTATTGGTTTCAATTCCTGCTTCTAGGGGATCACAGTTTACGCTAATTCCGCTTTTATCTCCAAAATTAAGCTCAAGCGCATTGTCCTTGCCGTATTTATCGTAAAAATCCGGTATAGCTAGAGTTTCGATCTTTTCGTATTTTTCATTGTCAATTACAGCCACGCTGTATTCATCCTTCCTAGCAATAAACCTAAAATAATATTTCTTATCTTTAGATGGTTTACCCCAAAATGCAGGACAGTTTCCCCTGTTTACAATCAGGCCATATATTCTAAGTCCGTCTTCTAGCGAGGTTATGATAACCGCTCCTCCTCTAACCTGCACCTCAAGAGGCGCCTTATCTGCCGCCTTTGCTCCATCACTGCCGCAGCCTATGAGTATCGCCGCAGCTAACGCTAAACTTAGCTTCGTCATTTGTCTTCTCCTTTTAGTTTTTTGATAGCTTCTTTTCTTTGCCTGTCTTTGGGCTCACCAAGGCTAGGTAAAGTTTCTAAAAGCCCTGCAGCAAGCTCCTCGGAAATCAAAAAATAGCAAGGATCGCCGTTTCTAGTAACGGGATAGCCGTTTTTGCCCTCCATGGAGCTTTTTCACCTCATGCCTACGCGCCAACCGCCCATACTACCGCTAAAACCATAAATGACCTCAAAGTCGCCCTTTTCGTAAAACGTTTCGGGCTTAACGTCAAACGGATAAAAACCGCTCATAAATCTCCTTTAAATGAAATACAAAGGCATTCTATCCCCCCCTTTTTTTTTAAAAATCAATTAATCTTTCATTCAAATTTGCCTCCTAATTTTTCCCTTAAGCTTGCCAGATCTGCCCAAAAATAGCGTTAAATTTGCCGTATGCGCTTAGATGTCCGCCGCTCGTCTGCGAGCATCTAAATTTACGCCTGATTTACCAGGTCGCGCTAAAGCCGCCGACACCGCCTGCCTGTCCGCAAAACCCCGCAAAATCTGATATAATAGGCTCCTCAAAGGAAAAAAATGAATAATCGAGTGTTTTTTGGCATCTTCGCTCTTTGTGCGTTGGCGCTAGTCGTGTACCTTTTTAAGCCATTTTTGCTAAATATCTTTATCGCCGCCTTGCTAGCGGTTGCCACCTCAAACGTCAACGTCAAATTTTTGCAACTAACGAAGGGCAAAAGGACGCTCTCGGCGGCTCTTACGACGCTTGCGCTGTTTTCGCTGTTCATCGCGCCGCTTTTGTACGCCGTGATCGAGATCGCCAAACACGCCGCAAACTTTAACACCGGCTACATAACAAACACGCTAAATTATTTTCAAAGCGGGAATTTTCAGCTACCAGAGCCGATCAAATTTCTAGAGCCCAAGATCAAAGAGATTATCGCCGATATCGATGTTAAAGCTATTTCCACCAACGTGCTTTCTAGTCTTGGCGGTATCGGCAAATCAAGCGTGAACTTTCTTTTCGACATGATTTTTATCCTCGTGTTTTTCTTTTTTGCGGTGCTTTACGGTAGCGAGCTTGTTGGCTACCTAAAAAGCGCACTTCCGATGAAGGAGAGCGAGAGCGAGTTTATACTTAGCGAAGTGGCTAACGTCATGAGCGTCGTACTTTACTCTATCGTTTTAAATGCGATTTTGCAGGGTTGCCTTTTTGCTATCATCACGATTTCGTACGGCTACAACGGCTTTTTGATGGGCATACTCTTTGCCTTCACCTCGCTTGTCCCGGTCGTTGGCGGGTTGCTCGCGTGGGGGCCTATTAGCCTTTATGAGTTTGCTAACGGCAACACCGCGGCCGCGATCGTTATCGCCGTCTATACTATCGTAGTGATCTCTATCGTCGCAGATACGTTTTTAAAGCCGATCGTGATTAAATTTATCAACGACAGGCTCGTAAAAATCCCGACCAAGATCAACGAGCTGCTGCTATTTTTCTCGATGATAGCGGGTATCTCGACGTTTGGCTTTTGGGGACTTATCTTAGGTCCTGCGATCGTGACGTTTTTTATCTCGACGATCAAGCTTTATACATTGCTTAAAGAACACTCGGTCGTGTAAATTTGCCTAAAATCGGCGATATTTTTAGCAAATATCACAAATCTAACACGAATTTTATTATTTTCTGTGCTATAATCCTTAAATATAAAGATTAATGTTCTGCATTAAATTTGCGGGACGTAAATTTGCTAAATTTAACCAAGGAGTTTTTATGAAACTAGCAAAACTAAGTTTAGCCGCCGTTTTGGCGCTTGGCTTTTTGGGCGCCGCAAACGCAGCCGACACCTTTGGGGAGGCATTTACCAAAGGAAAACTAGCAGGTAAGATCCAAGCTACCTATGTAGATCAAAAAGACGAGCGCGCGCCGATACACGACGAGCAGCTGACGTCTATACAGCTTGAGCTTGGATACGTGACCGATCCGTTTTATGGCTTTAGGCTCGGCGTTACGGGGCAGGGCAACTTCTTACCGTTTAACAGCATGAGAAAAAGCGGCACCTTGTACGATAAAGAGTGGAGAACGCAGGGCGCGGTAATGTCTGAGGTATATCTGGGCTACGGCATAGGGCAGACTGATATAAAATTCGGCCGTCAATACGTAAATACTCCGCTAGTAGCGGGCAATCCGACGCGCGCGTTTAAAGAGGCGTTTGAGGGTCTAACGATCGTAAATAAAGACATACCAAACACCGCATTGATCGGCGGCTGGTATTATAAATTCCAAGGCAGAAGCGCCGTCGTAGCTGGCGGCAAAGAGGGACGCGCTCCGCATTTTAAAGATAGAGTTATAGTAGGCGGCATGGGGCCTGTGGCGTATGAGTTTGATAATATCTTTACCGGCGCGGTCATAAATCAAAGCATCCCGAATCTAAAACTAACCGGCGCATACGCTAGAGTGACCGATCTTAGGCGCGGCACGCTGCAAGGCGACATCAACTTCTACCTAGCCGAGGCTAACTATAAAGTACCCGTCGGCGACTTTAATCTCGGTTTTGACGCGATGTACAAGGGTTCTCGCACTACAAGAGGCTTAGAAGACCTAAACTACGACGGAAATATGATCGGCCTAAGGGCGGGGATTTATGATTTTGTTGGCTTTAGCGCCTCTTACGCCTATACGACCGTCGGCGACAACGACGCTTTGGCGTTTGGTCTAGGTAACGGTCCCGGCTCATACACGCTGCTTCCTATCCGCGGGCCTTTCGTATTTACGGGCTATGCCGGTATGAATACGCATAAGCTTTTGTTTGAGTACGACTTTAAAGAAGTGGGCGCCGAGGGCTTAAAAGCAAAACTACATCTAGTAAAAGGCAGACAAGACGCCCCGCATCGCAACGCCGGCCCGACCGCGGCTAACACGCACATGAACGTCCAAGGCTGGGCGGCGCAGGCTAGCTACGATATGCCGTGGGTCAAAGGGCTAAGCGCAAGCGTCACCTATACGGCTCTTGAGAGAAAGAACTTTGATACCAGAGGAGCCGTTAGAAAGACCGATAACAACGAGCTTTGGCTGCAAGTCGGATATAAATTTAACCTTCTAAACTAGCTACTTTAATGCGGACGCAAATTTGACGCGTCCGCTGCTTCTTTTTTGTTTTTCTTGCGTTTTATGCGCAAATTTGACCTAGTAAAACCTGCATAAATTTGATCTTTTTGGGTAAATTTGTACCTAAATTTAAAAGATAAAAATCAAGAACAGTTAAATTTGATAAAACGAGATTTGAAAAAATAGCGTGGATTTAAAGGCTGAAATTTGTCCGTAGCGATCTAAATTTACTTTCGCGCTTTGTATGGATCTGCTGGAAATAAAAGCAAATTTAAGCTTGCAAGAGCAAATCGTTCGCCCGTGCAAGCTATAATAAAGGCCTATCTTTCGTAAAATTTACCCGAGTACGCCGCTGCCGATCTCTTTACGTTCGCCGTCCTCTATCATCACGGCTTTGCGGTCGATATCGACGGTTTTATCGGTGTTGATGATAAATTTGAGCTCGTACGAGCGCGAGTTTATCTGCTTTGGCATATCTCCGAAAAATATCGGTTTTGGCGGGCGTTGCGAATCAAACGCGGCCCATTGAAACTGGCTTATGAAGATGCTAAATAAAAAGGCATTGCCGTTTAGCTTGTTTTTGTTTGCGAGCTCGTTCGCTATCGCGTCGTTATCGCAGTTTACGGGCGCGCTAAAGCTACTTTTCTTTGCTTTCTCTTCGTCGTATTTACAAAATTTATTCGCCAGTGCCAGCATCTCCTCTTTGTTTGCGTCGCTGCTGCCTTCGGTTTTTAGTTCGTTGCAGTTGTTTATTATCCGCTCTAGCGTCTTTTCTAGACTTTTTTGCGCGTCGTCTTTGGCTTTTTGCACGGCCTCTTCGTAGCGAGCGTTTTGTTTGTCAAATTCCGCCTTAAGCACGTCGCTACTAACCTCGCAAGTTACCTTGACTAGTTTTAGATTGTTTCCACTAACATCTTCCCATTTTACCTTTTGGCAGCCCTTGTACCCGTCTACGGCGGCGCCTATCGTCATTGATTTTTTTATCGGTAGCGTGTAGTTTTAGACGATATCGATGTTGTTATCGCCGCATCCTGTTAGCGCTAAAACGGCAGCTATGAGAGAAAATTTTATTTTTATTCGTTCTCCTGAAATTTAAAAGTCTAAATCTAGCTTAATGTTAAGACGCATTTAAAGTGATGGGCGACCGAATTTGGCGAATTTGCCTGCCTAAATTTGACTAGTAAAGCGGCAGATCACAAGCTAGTTTTTAGACATCCTTTGTGTTTTCTTATCTTTTTATCGCCCAGTCGTAGTGTGATGAGGCGCTGCTGGTGATGTAGGAGGCGAGATTTAGGTCGCCCGTGAAATCAAAATGCCCACGAGCAAAGAGCTCCTCATCGCTAAAATATGCCGTAAGCTGCATCACTTTTTCGTGTGTTTGCGCTAGCAAAGCTTTTGCCTCGCAAAGCGGCGTATCTTGGTGGTTTCGTCAAATTTGCACATTCATCTGCGAGTATGTTTTCCGGTTGTACGGTTGCGGCAAAAACGAAGCCCGCTCACCGCTTAGGTTCTTTTGGATAAAATTTATCAAAAGCAAATGCCACTCGTAAAGGTGCGCGAGCGCGTCTCGTACGCATTTGTCCCTATCCTAGAAGTCAAATTTGGCCTCTTGCTCTGCCTCATTCATGCTTTCAATTAGCGATAAAAGCTTTTAAAATCTGTCTCTGAGGCGCTTAGTAAGTCTATTTTATTCGTCGGTCGCGGTATTTTTATCCTTGGCTAAATTTGAGCAATTTTTACAGCATGCTTTTAAATTTGCACTTTAAAGATACGGGTATTGCCAAAAAACAAAGGGTAAAATTTAATTTATATTTATATTTTAAAAATTAAAAATAAAATTTAAATATAGCTCGCAAATTTGATTAAATTTTTAATTTATGAGCTATATGGTTTTGAATTTTAATCAATTTTATACCTATGATAATTTAGCCTAAAATTAGCGTTTTTAAAAGGCTAAATTTAAAAATAGACCACTGTTTTTCTACTTGATATATAGCTTTATATTTACAATGAAAAAATGTTACGATTTTACACGTTAAATTTATATTTTAAAAAAAGTTTCTGGGATATTATGGGTTTTGCTATCAAAAAGCATATCAGATTTAGTAAATATAAAGTTTTATATTTATTCGTACTTTTAAGCTTTACCCCTAAAATAGGCGAAATAAAGATAATTTTGGTCTTAATTTGAATGCCAAATATTGCTAAAGAACTAATTGTTTTTAATCAACTTAAATTTAGGTTGTAATGGTTAATATCCGCCTGATTTTTAAGAACTATCTTAAAAAATAAACGAGGAGATAAAATGGATCGACGAGATTTTATAAAAAGCGCCGCCGCTTCAGCCGCGTGCGCGAGTGCGGGCATAGCACTGCCTAGTTCTATGGCAGCTGCGCAAAACACAGCTGAAAAGGGCTGGCGCTGGGATAAAGCGGCATGTAGGTTCTGCGGAACGGGCTGCGGCGTAATGATCGCAACCAAAGAGGGCAAAATCGTAGCCGTCAAGGGCGACCCTGAAGCACCAGTAAACCGCGGCCTAAACTGCATCAAAGGCTACTTTAACGCCAAAATCATGTACGGCGCAGACCGCATCACTCAGCCGCTTTTACGCGTAAACGAAAAGGGCGAATTTGACAAAAAGGGCAAATTTAAGCCTATTAGCTGGGAAAAAGCCTTTGATATCATGGCGGAAAAATATAAAGAGACCATGAAGAAAAACGGCGTACACTCAGCATGCGTTTTTGGCTCGGGTCAATACACTATTTTAGAGGGTTATGCAGCCGTCAAACTATGGAAAGCGGGTATTAGAAGCAACTCTATTGACCCGAATGCTCGCCACTGTATGGCGTCCGCGGTCGCCGGATTTATGCAGACTTTCGGTATCGACGAGCCTGCGGGATGCTACGACGATATCGAGCTAACGGACACTATCATAACCTGGGGTGCTAATATGGCGGAGATGCACCCGATACTTTGGGCGCGCGTCAGCGATAAGAAGCTAAGCGATCCTGAGCGCGTAAAAGTTATAAACTTAAGTACATATTCCACTAGAACGTCAAATATTGCTGATACGGAGATTATCTTTGCTCCGTCAAGCGACGTAGCTATCTGGAACTATATCGCTCACGAGATCGTTTATAATCATCCTGAAGCTATCGACTGGGACTACGTAAATAGCCACTGCGTTTTCACTACGGGACCGGTAGATATCGGTTACGGACTTAGAAATAATCCAAATCATCCTAACTACAATGCCGAAAAAGACGTCATCGAGACCGAACTTAAAAAGACTTTAAGCAAAAACGAGGGCACGACTCTTGGATACCTAGGCTACAAAGCCGGCGATGTGATGGAAAATAAAAATACGGCTACTGCGGGTAAACACTGGCAAATAACTTTCGAGGAATTTAAAGAAGCGCTTAAGCCTTATACGCTTGATTTCTGCGCACCTCTAATCAAAGGCGATCCAAACGAGGATTTGGAAGAATTTAAGAAAAAGCTAAAACAACTCGCCGACCTATATATAGAAAAAGGCAGAAAAGTAGTTAGCTTTTGGACGATGGGCTTTAACCAGCATCAGCGCGGCACGTGGGTAAATGAGCAAGCATATATGGTGCATATGCTTCTTGGTAAGCAAGCGAAACCTGGCGACGGAGCGTTCTCTCTAACTGGACAACCAAGCGCATGCGGTACGGCTCGCGAGGTCGGCACGTTTTGTAATCGCTTGCCAGCTGATATGGTCGTGGATAATCCAGAACACCGCGAGATAAGTGAGAAAATTTGGAAACTGCCAAAAGACACGATAAATCCAAAACCGGCAGCTCACTATGTCAAAATGATGCGCGAGATGGAAGATGGAAAGATGAAATGGGCGTGGGTGCAGGTAAATAACCCGTGGCAAAATACCGCAAACGCAAACCACTGGATAAAAGCCGCTCGCGAGATGGATAACTTTATCATCGTCTCAGACCCGTATCCGGGCATCTCGGCTAAGGTTGCCGATCTAATCTTGCCTACTGCGATGATTTACGAAAAATGGGGCGCGTACGGTAATGCCGAGCGCCGAACGCAGCACTGGCGTCAGCAAGTCCTTCCGGTAGGCGAAGCGATGAGCGACACGTGGCAAATGCTGGAATTTGCTAAACGCTTTAAACTAAAAGAGGTTTGGGGCAAACAAAAAGTGGACGATAAGCTAACGCTTCCAAGCGTGCTAGACGAGGCAAAAGCCATGGGTTATAGCGAAGAAGATACGCTATTTGACGTGCTTTTCGCAAACGAAGAGGCTAAGAGCTATCCTGCAAAAGACGCGATAATGGAAGATTTCGATAACTCTGAAGTTTTCGGCGACAGCAGAAAAGTAGTCGGCTCAGACGGCAAGGTATTTGAGGGCTACGGATTTTTCGTTCAAAAATATCTTTGGGAAGACTACCGCAAATTTGGCTCTGGCCATGGACACGATCTAGCCGACTTTGATACTTATCACAAAGTGCGCGGTCTAAGATGGCCTGTAGTAGACGGCAAAGAAACTCAGTGGAGATTTAACTCCAAATACGATCCGTACGCGAAGAAATTTGCCGAAGACGGCAAGCAGTTTGCATTCTACGGTAACAAAAAAGGCAAGCTTCCAAAAGGCGATCTAGCAAAAGTAACTAGCGGCGACGAGAAATTTTCTATCGCTAATAGAGCTAAAATTTTCTTCCGCCCTTATATGGATCCGTGCGAGATGCCTGATACTACGTATCCTTTCTGGCTATGCACGGGCCGCGTCTTGGAGCACTGGCACACCGGCACTATGACTATGCGTGTTCCTGAGCTTTACCGTGCGGTTCCAGAGGCTCTTTGCTATATGAGTGAGCACGACGCGACTAAGCTAAATTTACAGCATAACGACGTAGTTTGGGTCGAATCTCGCCGCGGTAAGGTAAAAGCAAGAATCGATCTGCGCGGACGAAATAAACCGCCGATGGGTCTAGTTTACGTGCCGTTTTTTGATGAAAACGTGTATATCAACAAAGTCTGCCTAGATGCGACTTGCCCGATCTCAAAAGAGACCGACTATAAAAAATGCGCGGTTAAAATTTACAAGGCTTAATAATGCAAAATAGAAGAGAGGCTTTAAAATTTGGGTTAAAGGCGATTAGTTTGGTTCTCGCGGGCGGCTTTGCCTGGAGTACGCAAACGACAGCTAAAGCCCAAACTCTACTCATCAGGCCGCCAGGTGCTTTGAAGGAGAAAAATTTCCTTAGCGAGTGCATACGCTGCGGGCTTTGCGTAGAAGCCTGTCCTTGGGATACGCTTAAGCTCGCGGATCTAGACGACGGATTGCCTTACGGCACTCCGTTTTTTACCCCGCGAAATATCCCTTGCTATATGTGTACGGATATCCCGTGCACGGTCGCCTGTCCGACCGGAGCGCTAGATACGAAGCTAGTGAGCGAGGATAATGGAAAGCTAAATATAAACAAAGCGCAAATGGGTATCGCGGTGCTGGATCCAAATTTCTGCATCGCTTACGAGGGACTTCGCTGTGACGCTTGCTACCGCGCCTGTCCTTTGATAGATAAAGCGTTAAGGCTTGAATATGTCCGCAACGAACGCACACAAAAGCACGCGTTTTTTAAACCGGTCGTGGACGCCGACTACTGCACGGGCTGCGGCATGTGCGAGCAAGTTTGCGTGACGCCAAAGGCCTCTATCTTCGTGCTTCCGCGCGAGATCGGACTGGGCTCTAGCAACGAACAGTACGTAAAAGGCTGGGTTGAGGGCGCGGATAAAAAGCTAAAAGATGCTGAACCAAAAGAGTTTAAAACCGACGAGAAAAAGCTAAACGACTATCTAAATAGCGGAGATTTGCTATGAAATATTTGATTTTAAGAAGGATAAGTCAAATTTTGATCCTAGGGTTATTTTTTGCGAGCAACTACTACGGAATTAAAATTTTACAAGGCAATCTCAGCTCGTCTTTGCTTTTCGGAGTCGTTCCTCTTAGCGATCCGTTTGCCGTTTTGCAGTTATATTTAGCTAGTTTTAGTATCGCTTCGGGTGCGCTTGTGGGAGCTGCTATCGTGTTTGCTTTTTACGCGATCGTCGCTCCGCGCGCCTTTTGCAGCTGGGTTTGCCCGGTAAATATCATCACCGAAACCGCTCGCTGGGTCAGAGTAAAGCTTGGCTACGATAAAGATAAAAAATTCGTAAATTTCACGCGAAGTGCGAGATATTACGTTTTGGGATTTACGCTTTTTATCTCGTTAGTCACTTCGGCTCCGGCGTTTGAGGGCGTTAGCTTTATCGGCATTATTCAGCGCGGCGTCATATACGGCGGTACGCTGTGGCTGTTTGTGGCGTTTGGGGTGTTTGCGATAGACGCGTTTATCGGCGATAGATTAGTCTGCTCAAAGCTTTGCCCGCTGGGCGCTTTTTATGCCATAGCTGGCAAATTTGCCCTTATCAGAGTAAAACACGATGCGGCTAGCTGTACTAACTGCATGAAGTGTAAGCTAATCTGCCCGGAAAACCAAGTGCTTGGCATCATCGGCAAGCAAAGCGGGTTTATAACCTCAAGCGAGTGCATCAGCTGCGGACGCTGTATAGACGTCTGCGATGACGACGCGCTCAAATTTAACATTAGAAATTTACTAAAGGAGAAAAATCAATGAAAGCGAGAATTTTGGCGGGACTGGCGTGTGCCGTCCTCGTATTTTCGGGATACGTCGAAGCTAAAGAAGAACAAAAATCATCTAGCTCCGTACAAACTCAAAAAGTAGAGCAAAAAAATAAATCAAAATCATCCGATAGCAAAGAAGCAAAGGATCTAAATATCTTGCGTTCGGCTAACGACGTTATGGACGAAGAGGAGGTAAAGCTAGCCGATATCAACTGGACGAAACCTGCCGCAGGCGAAGCGCAAAGATATGAGCGCTCTTTTGAAAACGCACCGCCGATGATACCTCATGATTTAGAGGGTTTGGTACCGATAACTGCGGATAATAATATGTGCGTTACATGTCATATGCCCGAAGTCGCAAAAGACGTCGGCGCGACTCCGATCCCTAAATCGCACCTTTATAGCATAAGGAACAAAAAAGACCTTGAGGGCAAGCTTAGCGACGACCGCTTTAACTGCACTACGTGCCACGTACCGCAGGCTAACGTAGAGACTAAGTTTAAAAATAACTTTAAGCCGGAGTACCGCGATGCTAACTCATCTCAGCATTCCAATCTATTAGACGTACTAAACGAAGGCGTTAGGTGAGCGTATCCAGACGCGAACTATTTACTAAATTTTTGGGCGGCAAAACCGCTCAAAAATTTATCGCTCCGCCTTATTTTTGCGGCGAATTTAATTGTGTGGATTGCGAAGCGCCTTGCGTTAGCGCTTGCGACAGAGAGCTTTTGAATTTTGAAAACGAGAGAGTAAATTTTAAATTTAAGTCCTTGGGGTGCAACTTTTGTAAAGAGTGTGCGCTCGCTTGCGAAGAGGCGGGACGAGAGGTTTTAAATTTAAAATTCGCGACTAAAATCGAAGCTAAAATTTTTATCGACGTGCATAGTTGTCTTGCATGGAACGGCACGATTTGCTGTAGTTGCCAGGACGTTTGCAAATTTAGAGCGATCGATTTTTTAGGCGTTTTTCGTCCGAGTATAAATCAAAAATGCGTCGGCTGCGCGCAGTGTATGGAAGTTTGCTTCGCAAATAGTATCAAAATGGAGGCGTTATGAGAAAATTTATTTTATTTTTTACGGCGATTTTTTGCTTAAATTTGACCGTAAATTTGACGGCGGCACCGCTTGAGATATCACAACCTGATAAGGTCATAAAAGCCGGCGCAAACGTGATAAGCTCAAATTTGATAGATGAAATTTTATATCTGGGCACGGACGGTAGCGAGCTTGATATCTACGACATAAAGGCAGATAAATTTTTGGAACCGATCAAATTTCGCACGGTCAAAACGCACTTTAGCGACGAAGAGCCAGCAAAAATTTTTAGCATCGACCGGCTGGGCGACATGCTTTTGGTTTTAACTGAGATGGATTACAACGAGCGCTATTTGTATGTTTTTAAAAAAGAAAACGATAGCTGGAACGAGGTTAGCAATATGCACCTAGCCAACAAATCCGCTAAAAAAGCCTTTTTCATAGATGAAAAAACGGCGGTAGTATCGGACTTTGGCAATGAAATTTACTATATCGACCTAGAGAGTAAGAAAGCGGTCTTTAAACATAAATTTTCCATCGCGCTTTATGTGGATTTTGAGATCAACAAAACCCGCGACAAAATCGCTATCGGAGCCGAAAGCGGCGTAATTTATGTCTATAATCTAAAAACTCGCCAAACCGAGCAGACTCTAAATTTCTTTAAAGACAACATGTATGACATCGACTATAAAAATGACGTCGTAGCCGTTGGTAGCATCGACAAACAAGCGGGTGTTTTTAACGGCTCGATGAGTTATTTTAAGGCCGATTTTATTGTTTATGCGACGGGGCTTAGCGATGACGCCAAAACGCTAGCGTATATGAACGGCGAAGAGAGCGATATCCTGGTCTACGACATCGCAAGCAAAACAAAACTCGCGACCATAAAAACCGGACAGCAAATTTTAAATGAAATTTACCTCTCCGATAACGGTAGGCTAATCAGCGTCGCGTACGAAAAAGAGGTTAAATTTTGGAGCGTAAAATGAATATATCAAGTGCGATAGTATATACCAAAGACGGAAACGAAGCTGCCGAAGTAGCTAAAAGAATCGATCAAGTAAAAGGCTGTGAGGTCATCGCCGCGCAAGATGGCAAGATTGTAGTCGTGATGAGCGCGGAAAATTTAGACGGCGAGATAGAGCTCTTTAAGGCGCTAGAAGGCGTCGAGGGCGTCGCAGGAGCCGCGATGATATACAGCTATCAAGAGGATTTGCAACAAGATATCGAAAGCATCAAAAAAAGCGGCAAGATAAGCGAAATTTTACTTGACGAAAATATCGACGCTAAGGATATCGTATATAACGGCCACGTCGGCGATAGGGTAAAATAATTTTTTACCCGTTAACTTTATCCTAAATTTGACGATATATAATATAGAATAAAATCTAAAGGATAAAAAATGCAAAGCATGAACGGCTTACCCCAAAATCTATACATCCCGCAACCTCGCTACGACGTACAGAACGTCCAAAACTCGGCAAGCGTAGATCAAAACGAAAATATCAAAAGAATGCAAGAAGCCTATGCAAATATCGACGTAAAGCAGCTAACAAATAGCTATTTGTCGCATTTTCAGGCTAGGGCTGATTCAAATGCGAGCTCAAATTTCTTGTCTCAAGTTTCGGCCTTTAACGGCTCTGCAAAATTTAGCGACATTTTCGGCGCTCAAAACAAAAGTATAAATTCTCTAAACGATATCTTGTCCGGCGTCGATTTTAAATCTATCGGCTACGAGGGCAAACCTATAACACAACTAAGCCAAAGCGAAGCCAGCGATCTAGTGAGCGAGAATGGATTTTTCGGTATCACAAATACTGCGGATAGGATTTCAAATTTTATCATTAGCGCCGCAGGAGACGACTTGCAAAAGCTAGAAGCTGGAAAAGAAGGCATGCTAAGGGGCTTTAAAGAGGCTGAGAAAATTTGGGGCAGCGAGTTGCCTGAAATTTCGCAAAAGACGATAGAAAAAGCAACGCAAGCCGTAGATAAAAGAATAGCCGAACTTGGCGGGAATGTCCTTAGTGTTCAGGCTTAAGTTTTTAAATTTAGCCACCGTTTTGCTGGTTTTTAGTGGTTGCGCTTTTTTTGAGCAAAAATCGCCACCAAAAGTCGTCCAAAAACCAGTCGTCCAAAAACCTGCGCCGGTTAAAGGTTCTTTACGCGGCGTGATATCAAGCGTAACCTACGACGGCGGCAAATACTGCTATGATATAAAATCAATCGACGTATCAAACGGCAAGCTACCTAGCGGCAAGTACTGTGCGGATAAATTTTACTTTTCCGGCGGAGATACCGTCTATGCAAGCGTTTCGGGCGGACTCATCACTGAAATGCTGCTCATAAAAAGCGGAACGCACTACGTTACGCATAAAGTAAATAAAACGCCGAAATTTAAAAGTACAAGTCCTGCAAAAAGCCCACAACAGCAAGAAAGTAATAAAAAAATTCTAATCGAAGTTCCAAAAAGTGAAAATATCAGCTTTGATTAGCCGTTGATTTACCGAAATATTTTATAATTCTCACAAGCAATCAAAGTTAGAACTCCTTTTAAGAAGGGGATGTGCGTCCCCTTTTTTATCTTTTTATTTCGCAAAAATCCTTGAAATTAAGCTTTCATATTTAAGCTTTGTTGGTAGTATTCTTATTTTAATAATATTAAGTATCAAAAACAGCCTTATAACAGCTTGATATATTCGTGTTTTATGATTATTTATGTTAAATTTTTGCATTAAGCTTACCACGACCGATTTTGTGCTAGAATTACGCTAATCAACTTTTATAAAGGAGAACTTATGAAACTCGCTAAAATTTCTTTAGCTGCTTTGGTTGCGCTAGGCGCTTTCTCTACTTTAAATGCTACTCCGCTTGAAGAAGCTATTAAAGATGTAGATTTTTCTGGATTTGCAAGATATAGATATACTCACAATAAAGCCCACTGGAATGGTATGCCAGGCGCATTCAACAAAAATAATGCAAATCATAACTTCAGATTTGTAGGTACTTTTAAGGCTGCTCTTGACGACAATTTCTTTGGTGTTTTGGGTCTAAGATACGCAGCAAGTGACGGCTCTGGATTTAATGGCGATACCACCAATACTACAAGCTCATTTGGTGTAAGAGAATTTTATCTTGGCTACAACATAAACAATACTACAATAACAGCTGGTAAGCAATTTGTTAAAACATATTTTGACGATGATTTGGTAGGAACTGGCTTAAGAGTACAAAACACTGATATATCAGGTCTTACTTTGGTTGGTGTTGCTTTTGACGCACTTGAAACCGATAGCATTGACTATGACGGTCGACTACTATCAGGCTTAGCAGGATCAAAAAGCCTTAACTACTATGGCGTGGGTGCAATGGGAAGCTATGATCCTGTAAACTTTAAAGCTTGGTGGGCATATCTTGAGGATACCGCAAATTTATTTGCAGCTGATGCGGCTTTGAAATTTGACCTAGATGCAGTAAAACTAGGCTTACAAGCACAATATGTTCACAATGAGTCGGACGACAATAACTTTGGCGATGCAAATTTCTTTGCAGCTAAAGGTGATGTAGGATTTGCCGGAGTCGGTTTAAATGCTGGTTATATCTACTATAAGGCCAAAGACGATAAAAAATCTTTCGTAACTGTTGAAGATAACGGCAAATTAATCAATCCGGGCAAATTACTTAACTCTGTAATGAACGGTAGCGCTCAATACTACAACAATATCAAAGACAAAAACGACTATTGGTTTGTCGGAGCGTCATATAAATTTAACGAGTTTGGCTTGTATGCTAACTATATAGACGGTAAGGGCTATAGCTATAGATACAATAAGAGAGTTGATAGAGACGAGTGGAACGTCGGCGGTAGCTATGCTTACAGCAAAAAGCTTAATTTCTCTACATTCTATGCAGCGGCTAAAGAAAAAGACGGAGACAGTAAAAATAAACACGATCGTATAAGATTTGAGGCTAAATACAGCTTCTAATCAAAAAAGCTTGTTTTATGCTATAATCCCAAGCAAAATTTCCCTTGCTTGGGATTTTTAAATTTATCAAAAAGGTTTTTCATGAAATTTATGCATTTTTCGCTTTTAGCATGTCTTTTGACTTTTTCTTTAAATGCTGCAGACGAGCCGAGTTATATATTCGAGGCAAAGGGTGAATTTGCAAAAGAGCTAAAAAGTTTGGTAGAAAAATATTCTAAAGACGAAAATATAAGTATAAATGTCTATGAAAAAGCTCCTGAGACTGATAGTGGCGGCAAGTTTTTAAATATCGGCGTAGATAGCAAAAGAAGATATAGTGTAGAAAAAGGTCGCGAACTGTATGCTAAAAATTGCGCTTCTTGTCACGGCGAAGATGGAAACAAAAGAGCTTATGGCACATCCAAAAAGTTAACTGAAGTAAGTGCAGAGGAGATAGAGGCTGCTTTTTCCGGCTATTTAAATGATTCTGATTATGGTGGAAATATGAGAAATCTAATGAAAACAGTTGCCGCCAAAACAAAATATAGCGACCTAGGAGCGATTATTGCCTTTTTAAAGGGTAAGGATGCTTTGCAATACAAAGGAAGCGAACAAGAAAACTCTGATGTCTCCACTACTCCTACACAAGGAAGTTACCTAAAATAACCAAATTTGCCGAGTTGTCTCGCTCGGCATCTTAAAAAATCACTACAAATTTTAATCCTACTAATATATTTTGGTAAACACTCGGTAATATCTCTAAAAAATATAAAAATTTTTAAGCTTGTTAAAGGTTATTTTATGCTAATATTCCAAAATATTTGATTTTATTTGAGGAGAATACAAATGAAGATTGCTAAAATTTCATTGGCAGCTTTGGTTGCACTAGGTGCTTTTTCAACCGTAGCGAGTGCTACACCTCTTGAGGAAGCTATTAAAAACGTAGACCTTTCAGGATATGCTAGATATAGATATAACAACGTAGCAGTCAAAAATGCTAATGGCGTGAAAGATAATACTATTGCACATCATCAGTTTAAGTCAGAATTTTCTTTTAAAGCCGCGCTTGATGATAATTTCTTTGGTGTTTTAACGCTTAGATATAATTCCAACGACAGCTCAGCTTATAATGCGGATGGACGCAGTGATACGACTGATACGACAAGTCCATTTAACGTAAAAGAATTTTATCTTGGATATAACGTAGGTAACACTACAATAACTGCAGGTAAACAAACCATAGGTTCATTCTTTACCGATGATGCTGTAGGTACTGGCGTTAGGGTTGAAAACAGAGATATCACAGGCTTGACTCTAACTGCATTTGCATTTGATGCACTAGAGAATAACGGCGAGAGCGATGGTGCTATTTATAATAACGTTCCTGGTATATTCAATAACAACCTTTATGCGGTAGCAGCTATCGGCTCTTACGATCCAGTAAGCTTCCAGCTATGGTATGCGTCTTTGATTGACTCTGTTAACCTTATCATAGGCGACGTAAACTTTAGCCTTAACATCACTGATGATGTGAATATTGGCGCCCAAGTTCAATATGCACACGCTGATATAGATAATAATGTTGGCGTAAACTACAAAGATACAGATTTTTATGCAACAGAGTTAGGTACTAAAGTTTTTGGTGCTGACGTAGCTGCTGGTTATATCGGATATAAAGTTCATGACAAAGAAAAAGGTTTTGTAAGCCTAGAGGATCAAGGTTCATTTATAGATGTGGGTGAGATAAAATCTGCTCTTGACTATACTGCTCTTGAAGGTAAAGCTAACTTCTGGTTCTTGAAAGCAGGATACACTTTTGCTGATAAATTTAGAGTCGGTGGCGATTATTCTAATGGTAAAGTTAAACTTGCTTCAGGCGATAAAGAGAAATATCAAGAGTATGTAGCAAGACTAACTTATGACTATAGTGCTAAACTTCAGTTCTCAAGCTTCTATGCGTATGAGATTAACAAGCACCAAGATGACTCAAAAGATAAAACTAAACAGCTAAGATTCCAAGCTAAATACACATTCTGATTTTAAATATCTCGGGTTTATCCCGAGATATCTCCTTTCTATAGGTCTTTATGTTATACTTTTCAAAAAATAAGGCACAAATCCTTACTTGACTTTTAAAGTTATCTAAAAAGTATTTGATAAAATTTGCAATTCTAAACACCCAAATAAAACATCCAAATCACTACATTATATGATAAACTAATTTTAGGCTCAACATAAGGAGGATTCTCTCTTGTCATCTTTGGTAAAATAAGATAGAAAGTTTTTGTATTTTTACTGTTATTGAGCCCAAATTCACGCTCTTTTAATGAAGCAAAAACTCTCTTTCTCTTAGACTTCCTGTAGTAACTACGGTGTTGCTACGCTTTAGAGAAGATTCTTTTAAATTTAGACAATCCTAACATAATCCCAAAAATTTTCTCGACCTTTTATGTGGTTTTACTGTTGGCTTCTTGCAAAATAGCAAACTAGTTCATTCTTTGAATATTTTACTCTACAACGAGTCTTTGCTCGCTAGTCAACCTAACCATCATAGGCGTTTCCAACGGTCTCAATAAATTATAGTATCGGTATTAGTCCATTTGTAGAGTAGTTTTTAATTATTTGGGTATAGATCTTGCCGTCATGCTTTCGCATTCCAAATACATGTGTTTTATTTGCTACTACCTTTCTTGCTTTTAAAAATCTCTATCTTGTCGCTAAAATTACTTATTTTAGCTTCACTACGCTCGTTACTCTTTAAGAGCTCGCACTTTTTTGATACTAAAATTCTGATGTTTTTAGTTGTTTTGTTGATTCTTTTTTCTAAGATTTTAGTAAATTCTGCTATTTTAGTATATTCTATACTAAATGAAAAATATTATAAAATTCTCTAAATTTCGTCTCTGAAATTCTGAAACGAACTATATGCTTATTTTTTAACTTCACTTGGCTCGTTACTTTTTAAAAATCTAGTTCTCATTGCAACTCAATACTATTTATGTTTGTATTAAGCTCCGTTGAGCTTAAGTTAATTTTTTGGAGTATTAAGTTTCTGCTTGTTTTGAAAATGTTAAAGACAACTAAGTTGATATTTTGTAGAAATTAAAATTTGAAAGAAAAAGAATAGAAAAGGGGCTTACGCCCCAAAAATTATTAAGCCAAAGTAGCTTTTAGCATCCAAATAGCTTTTTCATATTTTGCGATTTTGTCTTGCGCCATAGCTACGGTTGTGCTGTCTTTTGCCTCCTCGGCCACTTCTTCGAGCTTTTTAAATTCGCCCAACAGGTGTTCATACTCGGCCAAAACGCCTTTTAAAACCTCTGTTGGAGTGTAGCTATCTTTATTGTCAGTTTTTGGATGCGCTAGTTTGTTTAGCTCTTCCATCTTTGTTATAGCTCTACCACCTAGCTGTATAGCACGCTCAGCGACGTCATCGAATATCTCTGCCATATCCTCATAAGCTTTCTCGGTGTACTCGTGTACGCTAAAGAACTGAATACCTTTTACATACCAGTGGTAGTCGTGAAATTTAACGAATAACGCATGAGCGTCGGCCTGGATTTGATTTAATTGAGTAACAACTTTTGACATTTTGTCTCCTTTGATTTGATTTATGGTGAAATTATAGCATATAAAACTTAAAGAAAAATAATTTGCAAATAATAAAAATTATTGTTTGTGAAGACTTTTTGAGAATTTAGAATATATTACTTTGTCAAGTGTTGATAAAGATTGCTACGGGGTATAAAATTTTTTTGGATCGACTAGTGGCACGTTCTTTAGTGGGTTTTTAAATTTCACTAAATATGCCAAAAATACCCAAAAAGAAAGTTTTGGTAAAGTTTAGAAATTTATGTTGCAAATTATAGGATGATATATGGTGGAAGCTGTTAAATTCGTCTATAAACGCGTTTGCCAAATAATATTTATGATCAAACCAGCGGTATCAAAAAGTAAAATCTAGCAAATTTGCCGATAAATTTTACTGGTACGATTTTAGTAAAGGCTAAAGATTGCGCAATGTCGCACCAAATTTACGCCTCAAGTTATCAACGCTACTAAAATGAAAAAAGTCGCGTCACAAAGAAGTAGCTTGTTGTATATTTGCCAACATTCGACAAATGCGCATTAAATTTCCGCCTTAAATATACCAAAAACAAAGCCACGACAAATTTAAACTCAAATTTACCGACGATACCGCAAATTTGAGCCGTCAACTCAAAAAATTACTAGACTAACGGGGCTTTGTTTGTATACATCTTCGCAAAGCAAAATCAGCGTAAATTTACGCTGCAGCCTTTACTTGCCCGCCGTTAGCATCGTCTTTAGTATGCGTTTGCCGACCTCGACGCCCGGCTGATCGTAGGTGTTTATGCCTAGCATTATGCCTGTAGCGGACGTGAGAAGTTCGAAATAATAAATCAAAAATCCCGCGCTCGCCTCGTCTAGTCGCTCAAGCTCGATAACGTCTACACTGATGCCTTCTTGCACGAGCGCATGCATGGTGGCGCCACACTGGGCGTTGATTAGTTCGCCTAAATTTAGCCCGTTTACGAAATCACAGCCCTCAAGGCCGTTTAGGCTAATGCTCGGTATCGCAGTGTTTACGTCTGCGGCGGTTACCTTGATGAAGCTTACCGTTTTGTCCTTCACACCGTCCATGATGAGCTGCAAAAAGCTGTGTTGATCACGCGAGCCGATGAGTCCGACGGGCGTGAGGCCGTAGCGCTTGTAGCCCTTTTTCTTGCCCAGACTCTCCGCCCACAGCTGCACGTACCAGTCGTTAAACTCCAAAAATCTATCGCCGTAGCTAAATATCACGTTGATTTTGGCGTTTTTGTGCGTCGCGTAGTGATAGGCTTTTTGCAGTAGCGTATCGTCGCCGTCTTCTAAAAAGCGCCTTTTGCACGCCCTGGCGCCCTCGAGCAATGCCGCTGCATCGTATCCGCATAGCATCAGCGGTACGAGCCCGATCGCGCTAAGCACGCTAAATCTGCCGCCGACGTTTTTGGGGATATTAAAAAATTTGACGCCGTTTTGCTTGGCGTAGGCTTCTAGCGGTGAGGCTGGATCGGTGATGACGATGAAATTTGCGCTCAAATTTGAGGGCTTAAAGCGCTCCAAGATGCATTTAAATAGCGTGATCGTCTCGATCGTGGTGCCTGATTTTGACGAGATGATAAAAAGCGTTTCGTCAAATTTGATGCTCTCGCAAACGCTCTCAAAGCTAAAGGCGTCCACGTTATCAAGAAAATAGAGCTCTCGCTCGCGGCTCCTTTTAGCGCCTGATAGCATCGTTTTTAGCGCCTTGACGCCCAGGCTGCTGCCGCCGATGCCTACCAGTACGACGCTTTTTATGTGCGCGAGCGTCGCCTCATACTCGGCTATTTCGCTTAGTAAATTTGCGCCGATTTCCGGTAGGTGATAGTAGCCGATCTCGCCGCCTTTTAGCTCGTCGTTCATGCGCTTGGCGTAGGAGCTGATCGCGCTTAGCGGCGTTTTTTCAAAAAATAGCTCATTTTTTAGCATTTTTGCCTAGCTCGTAGAAGAAATTAGTCGCCTGCACGAAGCCCTCGACGCTGCCGCAGTCAAAGCGCTTACCCTTAAATTTATACGCTAGCACCATGCCGTCTTTGGCTTGTTCTTTTAGCGCGTCGGTGATTTGCACTTCGCCGTTTTTGCCGGGCTTGGTGCGCTCTAGGATCGTGAAGATGTCAGGCGTGAGGATATAGCGACCGATGACAGCGAGGTTGCTCGGAGCTTCTTTAGGGTCTGGTTTTTCGACCATGTCGCTAACCATGAGCAGATCGTCCTCGATCGCGCGGCCCGTGACGATGCCGTAGTTTTTGCTCTGTTCGATCGGCACTTCCATCACTGCGACGATGCTGCAGCGGTACTTCTCGTAGATTTTTACCATTTGAGATAGCACGCCTTCGCCCTCTTCGTTGATACATAGGTCATCAGCTAACACCACGCCAAAGGGCTCGTCGCGTACGAGGACTTTGCCCGTGTGGATAGCGTTACCTAGGCCTCTCATGCTCTCTTGGCGCGTGAATGAAAACGTGCAGCGCGCCATTAGCTCTCTGATCTCGGTTAGCAGGTGCTCTTTGTTTGTGCCTGAGATCTGATGCTCTAGCTCGTAGCTGATATCAAAATAATCCTCCAGTGCGCGTTTGCCGCGGCCTGTGATGAAGGCCATGTTTTTCATGCCGGCCTCCAGCGCTTCGTCCACGCCGTAGTGAATGAGCGGCTTGGTCAGGATCGGCAACATCTCTTTTGGTAGCGATTTAGTCGCAGGCAAAAATCTCGTGCCGTAGCCCGCAGCCGGAAATAAACAAGTCTGTATCATAATCTTCCTTTTGATTTTTTAGGAGATTATAGCGAGTTTTGGCTAATTTGGAGTATTAAGGCAGAAATTTGCAGCTTGTCTTGATAGCTTTTTTTACTCGCCGAGACCCGCACCTTGAAAGCGGTAAATTTAATTAAATTAAATTTGATCTTTCTTGTTAAGGGGAGGGTTTAAATCACGCTCTATTTTGAAGTTGCTGGGCAAAACTGAAGCAAAAGAGCTCCATTGCCCCTTAACAAATTCCCCAGGCCCTACGACGTGAGAGGTTGCTGAACTACGTGCAGATTTATTTGGCGCTATCGCGCCGTAAATTTTGAAATTAGCGACATCTCAAATTTAGCACTTTCAAGATACGGGTCTGGGTGAGTAAAATTTAAAATAAAGATAAAAATAGGACGCAAATTTACAAATTTAAAATGCGCCAAATTTAACTAGCAAATTTGACCGCCAAGCGGTGGCAAATTTATATCCCTTTAAACGCTGCTTTTGCGTTTTCTAGGTCGTTTGCGTCGGGGTGGGTTGCAGCTCTTGCCCATCTGGCTTCGCGCTCAGGAGTTACGGCATAGCGCGGGTCGTTAGGAGCAGCTTCGCCCATTTTGCGTAGCTGCTCGATGACTTTTGGATCGATCGCGCCTTGACAGTAAAACTCGCGTAAAATTTCATTTTCGCCCTCGCGTAGCACGACTTTTGCCTTTTCTAGGCAGTTCATCGCGTGCTCGTGCTCGGGATCCATGCCTAGCGTCATAAATACACCCACTTTTTTGCCCTTTATCTCGCGCAAAAAGTGTTTAAATTTAGGCTCTGCGTCGCCCTTATCGACGTAAAATCCAAGCGCGATAAAGTCGTAGTCGTCCAAATTTAGGTGCAGATCCTCGCTAAATTTGACCGCTTCGCAGCCAAGCTCGTTTGCGATAGCAAGACCGACTTTCTTGGTATTTCCAGTCGCGCTCGTGTAGATAACTATTTTTTTCATTCAAAGTCCTTTTGTGAGATATTTGCTACTTCGGTGCCGATCGACATACCCCAAAATATGCCGCCCATCGTGTAGTTTAAAAAGCCGTTTTCTATGTGCATATAGCCTTTGCTTTCGCATTTTTTGAAAAACTCCATTAGCGCACTAAAGGTCTCATCGCTAACTAGGCTTTTTACCTGCGCGAGGTTGATTTTTGGGTACATAAAGAGGTTTTTTAGCCGCGCTTCGGCACGCTGTTTGTCGTCTACTTTATTTATCATACGCATTTTTTCTTTTGCGTTATAGATGTCGTAGTAGCCTAGCTTTCCGCCAGAGCCTCTTCCAAGGGGCAGGATATCGGCGCCCTCGTGGCTTAGGCGTATGTACTGATAGCGGTCGCGGCCGATGCGGTTAAATTTAGTATGCTCTAGCACCTCGTAGTTGCCCGTACCTAGCAGCTTTTCTACAAACGCATTATGCAGCTCGCGCTCGTAATTTACGTCGTAATAATCCTGCGACACGGTCTTTGCGAGCTGCGATTTTTCAAAAAGCTGAAGCGAATAAAAGCTCGTGCTATCGATGTTTAGCTCATCGACTAGGCGCGCATCCTCTAGCACCTCGTCTATCGTTTGCTCGGGGTAGTTAAATATAATATCCGTGCAAACCATGCCGCTAAAATTTTGCTTGATCATTTTTAGGTGCTCTATCGCGCCTTTTTTGTCGTGGACGCGGTTTAGCAGCTTGCGGCCTTTGTCCGAAAAGGTCTGCACGCCGATGCTAAAGCGGTTTACGCCTAGGCTTTCTAACAGGCGCACTTTGCTTAAATTTAGATTGTGTAGCGTGGTTTCTAGGCTAAATTCGCAGTCGTCCGAGATATTAAAATTTGAGCGCAGAGCCGTGATGATCGGTTCTAGGTGTTTTTCTTTTAGTATCGTAGGAGTTCCGCCGCCAAAATAGACGCTGCGGATATTTTTAGCTTGTAGATACGGGAATTTACCGTATTTCCTGGTCTCGCCCAGTAGATACTGCGTGTAGCTATCTAGCTCGTCTTCTAGCTTCGTGCGGTTCATTGAGCAAAACGAGCAGATATTGTCACAAAAAGGCACGTGGATATAGATCACGCCGTCCTTTTGCGCGGGCAGCTCCTCGGTTAAAAATTTCTCCACCTCGGCGTTAGTCGCCATCTTTATTTTTTTGGGACGCGTAGGTCCGGCGTGCCCTTTTTGCCTGGTTTCAAACATTTCGCGCCGCCGCTAATTTTCCATACTATTTACTATATTTATGACTTCGTCACGTAGGCTCTCGACCGTTAGCTCGGCCTTTTTCTCAAACGGCACGAAGACTTCGCCCTCGTCGCAGGCGATGTGCATGCCGTCCTCGGTGATATCGGTCATTTTGACGTTTTGCGGGTTCGTAAAGCCGCCAAATTTTGCGCACATATCCTCTGTAAGGCCGATGAAGTTATCGTTCATCATTCCTAGCGCCATCTCTTTGGCTTCTCTTGCTTCCTCGCTTAGCTGCATTATGTCTCCTTGTTTAAAATGATATCCGTTATTTTAACCATTTTTAGCTGAATTTTAGCCCTTAACGAGCGCGATCTGCCCGTTTCGTATCTCGTAAATTTTATCCGCCGCGTCAAAATACGCATCGTCGTGACTGATCGCAAAAACAGTGTAGCCTTGCGCCTTTAGCTCAGGCAAAAACTCCGTGTAAAAATGCCGCCTAAACTCGGGGTCTTGATCGGCCGCCCACTCGTCAAGGATCAAAAATTTGCGTTTTTCAAGCAGCGCCGCGACCATAGCGAGACGTTTTTTCTGGCCTTGGGAGAGATTTAGCGTGCTGAAATTTCCCTCTTTGACGCTTACTTTATTTTCTATCGACATCTTTTTTAGTAGCTCATCTATCAGCGCCCCATCGTCGCTCATAACCTCGTCAAAGAGATAAAAGTCGCTAAACACCGCGCTGATCGTGTTTGCGTAGCTTTTTAAATTTGACTCGGTGATCCTGACGTCATCTGCGAACATCTCGCCGCTTTTTGGCGCCAGAAGCCCGGCTAGGATCATAAATAGCGTGCTTTTGCCGCTACCGTTTTTGCCGATCAAAAACACCGTCTCGCCGCGTCTGATCTCTAAATTTATATCCTTTAGCGCAAATTCGCTCCCCTCGTCGTAGGCGAAATTTATATCTTTTAGGCGCAGTTTTTGCCAAATTTGCGGAGCCGTCTCGCCTAGCTCAAATTCAGGCTCAAAGGGCGCTAGGTCAAGCTTTTTTAGCCGCTCGTAGGCGATGCGCGCGCGAAATACGCTAGGCACGGAGTAAAGCAGCATCATAAGAGGCGCTCGTAAAAAAAGTATCGCCAAGGCCACCGTGATCGCGTCTTGCAGGCTCGCAGCGTCGTAGGCTAGGCAAAAATATATCTCGATGCCCACGGCGCCCAGCATCACGGTGTTTAGCCAGTTGCTCATAAAGGATTGATGGATCTCGGCTTTTACGATATTTTCGCGCAGGCTTTTTGCGTTTGGGATAAAGCGGTCCCAAAAAAGCCGCTTCGCGCGGGCTAAATTTAAGCTAAGCTCCCTATGTCCCTCGATGCAGGTCTGATAGTCGCGGTATAGCGCGTCCTCGCCGTTACGGCATTGTTCGTAGTATTTGTGGATATTTTTGATGAAGTATCGGCAAATCCATGTCGCCGCGCTCATCCAAAGCACCAAAAACACGAAAATCTCGGCCGAGATATAAAGCACGTAAGCGCCCGTCGCGCCGATGATAAGCACGCCTTGGATGATGCTTGGCACCTGCATAAAGCCGTCGGTTAGGCTGCGCACGTCGCTTGAGAGCGAGGCGATCAAATTTGACTTGCCCGCGGCTACGATTTTTTGATTTGCGGTATCTAGGATCCTTTTTATCGTTTTGGCTCGCAGCTCGTAGACAAAGTCGTTGCCAATCACGCTAAGAGCGATGCGCGAGAGCACCGAAAAGCCCAGAAATAAAATCAAGAGCGCGAAAAATGCGAGCAAAATTTGAGCGTCTTGTTCTTTTAAATTTAAGAGGTATTTGTTGATAAAGGCTAGGATGAGGATACCCGAACCGCTAAAAACGGCGCTAGATACGATCATGGTGATGATTTGCCAAAGCGTTTTTTTTGAGATTTTTTTAAACATTTTCATTCTTTTTGAGAGCTTATTTCATTTTAGCCGCCATTTTATAAGAATATTTTTAAAATTTCGCTAAAATCGGGCTTTATTTAAAGGAGAAAATTGCAAACGGTTTTGCGGGTCGTATCGACCAAAACTGAAGCCAAAAAATCGACGTTTTTATGCTTTTTGTGCCCGATTTGCGAGTTTAAAGCCCTTCACGAGCGGCTAAAGGCGGAGCATCCAAAGGCCGCGCACGTCGTGTGGGCGCTGCGCGAGCGAAACGGCTACGGCCAGATAGTGGAAAATCAAAGCGACGACGGAGAGCCGAAGGGTACTAGCGGGCAACCCTCGCTAAATGCGCTTAGAGGCGCCCAGCTCGTAAACGCGAGCGCGCTAATAGTTCGGTATTTCGGCGGGATAAAGCTAGGCACGGGCGGACTCGTGCGAGCTTATGGCGCAGCGGTAAATGCGGCGATAGAGGAGGCTGAGGGCTGCGGGGCGCTAGTTAAATTTGAGATAAAATCGCTTTGCGTGTTTTTTACGCTATACGCGCTTGGTTCGCGATTTGAGCACTATTTTGAAAAGAGAAATTTGAGCTTTGAGCGAGAATTTAACGAGGAGGGCGCGATCTGGCGAGTGGAGTTTAACAGCGCCGAATTTGAGGAATTTCAGGCATTTGCGAGCGGGTTTGAGCAGGAGGGGTTTAAATTTTACGCCTTGCCGTTAGCTGCGAAAGGGTAGGTTAGGAGGCGAAATTCACGTTGGGTTTATACTGGACGGTTATAATTTCGCTGATTTTGGCTAAGGCTCGTCTCGCGAGCGCTTTTGAGAGAGATTTTTGCTTCGCTTTGCTCGCAACTGCAAGCAGAAGAAAATTTTAAGTCTGTGGCAGACTACTTGTTTAAAATTTCTACACAACTCTCAAAATCATCTCACGATACTTCGCCTTATCGTTTTATGTTCAAATTTGAAGTCAAATATTTTACTCGCCGAGACTCGCACCGCGAAAATGCTAAACTAAAAAAACGTGCAGCGCGGCAGCGCGGTCGCACCCCTTGAACGTGCAGTGGGGTTGGTGGGGGTTTGGGGGCGGAAGGGGCGACGCTTCGTAAGTAGAAACCCCTTCCGCCTCCCAAGAAAAAAGAAAAACTAAAAATTTTCAGAGAATATTAAATTTGATAAAACCAAATTTAGCGTTTTCGCGGTGCGGCTTTCGGTGTGTAAAATTTAAAACCGTCAAATTTGAAGTCAAATTTGCCTGAATCAAATTTAGTCTAAAATTTAAGCCATAAGGAGCGAAAATGCTTGGCAAAACGTTAAAAACAGCAGGAATAGTCGGCGCTTTAGCGCTATTTTTAGGTATATTTTTAAATTTACAAGGAGAACAGATGAATCATGAGAATGAGACGAAGGAGCCTGTGGCCGCGAATAAAACGATCGTGCTGGCGGGTGGGTGCTTTTGGGGTACGGAGGCCTATCTAAAGCAGCTTCCTGGCGTGGTGAGTACCTACACCGCCTACGCAAACTCAAAGGTGCCAAACCCTAGCTACGAACAGGTCTGCACGGGCGATACGAACGCCGCCGAAGCCGTCTGGGTCGAATACGACGAGTACGTGATCGACCTGCCGCATTTGCTCAAATTTTACTTTAACACCATAGATCCGACCAGCCTAAACAAGCAAGGCGGCGACCGCGGCACGCAGTACCGTACGGGCATTTACTACACCGATGCGGCGGATGAGCCGGCGATCAGAGCCTTTATCTCCCAGCAACAAAAAAACTACAAAGCGCCCATCGTAACCGAGGTCGCGCCGCTAGAAAATATCTACAAAGCCGAAGAGTATCATCAGGACTATCTGGACAAAAACCCGCACGGCTACTGCCACGTGACCTTTGAGAGTCTGCCTAAAAAGGGCGAAATTTTAAGCGACAAAAAGCGCGATATGAAGCAAAATCTGCAAAACTACAAAAACAAAGACGACGCGGCGCTAAAAAATGAGCTCAGCGCCATCTCATACGAGGTCGTAAAGCACGCAGCGACCGAGCGTCCGCACAGCAGCGAGCTAAACGCCGAGGAGCGCATCGGCATCTACGTCGATATCACCAACGGTCAGCCGCTTTTTAGCTCGTATGATAAATTTGACGCTGGCTGCGGGTGGCCGAGCTTTACGAAGCCGATAGATGCTAGCCTGATCGCCGAAAAGTCCGATCTATCGCACGGCATGGTACGCACCGAGGTCAAAACCGCGATGTCGGACTCGCACCTGGGGCATGTATTTGACGACGGTCCGCGCGACAAAGGAGGGCTAAGATACTGCATAAACGGCGCTGCGCTGAGATTTGTGCCAAAGGAGGAAATGGAGAAGGAGGGGTATGGGTATTTGATACCGTATCTCGACGCGCAGTATTCTAAAAAATAACGGCTCGTCTTTTGAGCGCTTTTTGTGGATTTTGTTAAAATTTGACTCGATAGGCTACATGCCTTATCTTCGTCAAATTTTAACTTCAAAACCCCAAAAATCATCTCAAAATACTTCACCTTATCGTTTTACGCTCAAATTTGAAGTCAAATTTGCAAATTTAACTTCAAATTTTACTCACCGAGACCCATATCTTGAAAATGTAAATTTAAAACACGCGACGCGATAGCGTCAAATTTAACCTGCACGCAGTGCAGCAACTTCTCATGTCGTAGGGGGAGGGGGCTCTTTTGCTTCGGCGTTGCCTTGCCTTGTGCTTGCACTCTCTTTGAGAGCTGCTAGCAGAGCGTAATTCAAGCCCTCACCCCTTTTGTATAAAGTAAATTCGCAACGCTAAATTTAACCAAACCAAATTTAGCATTTTCAAGATGCAGGTCTGCGCGAGTAAAATTTAACTCCAAGCGGCAAAACCGAGTTAAATTTACCGCATAAATTCGGCGGGCGTCAAATTTGCCCGCCAAATCAAAAGCCAAAATCAAAATTTAAGCCGTCGCTCCCTCGTTCATCGCGGCGTATTCTTCAAAAGTTCCCTTAAAATCGACGACCTCGCCGTTTCCTTTGAGGTGGATGATGCGGTTAGCAAAGGCGTCGATGAGCTCTCTGTCGTGGCTCACGCAGATGACGTTGCCGACGAATTTATACAGCGCCTCGCCAAGAGCGATGATGGCCTCGAGGTCGAGGTGGTTGTTTGGCTCGTCTAGCACGAGCAGGTTGCCGCGCTCTAGCATCAGGCGGCTTAGCATCAGGCGGTGTTTCTCGCCTCCGCTTAGGCTGCCGACCGATTTTTCCTGCTCGGCGCCGCTAAACAGCATCCTGCCTAGGCACTTGCGGATCTCGTCTAGGTCCTTGTTGTTTTCGTCTTGCAGCCACTCGTAGAGCTTTAGCTCGCCGGTGATTTTATTCGTCGTATCCTGCGCAAAATAGCTAGGCTCTATCGTCGCGCCCACGTGCACGTCGCCGCTATCTGTAGCCACCTCGCCGATGATGATTTTAGCCAGCGTGCTTTTGCCTACGCCGTTTGCGCCGATGATAGCGACTTTGTCGTTTTTTTCGAGCTTGAAGCTAAAATTTTCAAACAAAACCTTGTCGTATTTTTTGCTAATGCCGCGCACCTCTAGGATCTCGTTGCCGATGTCGCGCTTGGTGCGGAAAAGTATGCTGGGATCGCGTCTGCTTGATACCTTGATCTCCTCGATGTCGAGTTTGTTTAGCTGCTTTTGGCGGCTCGTGGCTTGGCGGGCCTTGCTCGCGTTTGCCGAGAATCGCGCGATAAATTTCTCCAGCTCCTCTTTTTCTTTTAGCTTTTTGTCGCGTTCCATCTCGTGCTGTTTGGCAACCAGCGTCGAGGCGATGTACCAGTCGTCGTAGTTGCCCGAAAACTGCCTGATTTTCTTAAAATCCACATCTAGGATGTGCGTGCAAACCGCGTTTAAGAAGTGGCGGTCGTGGCTGATTAGCACCATCGTGCCTTCGTGGCGGTTTAGCTCGTTTTCTAGCCACTTTATACTATCGATATCAAGGTTGTTGGTGGGCTCGTCGAGGAAAAGAATGTCCGGCTTTGGAAATAGCACTTGAGCGAGCAGGACTTTAAATTTATCCGAGTTTTCGACCTCGCTCATCGGCTTTTCAAAGTCGCTAAAGCCAAGCGAGCTTAGGATTTTTTCTATACGCACTTCGTACTCGTAGCTAGGATCCTCCTCGGCGCTTATCATCTCAAGCTGTGCCAGGCGGTCGTTTATAGCGTCAGTAAACTCTTCGCTCATGTAGAGCTGTTCTTTTTCTTTTACTGCGTCGTAGAGGCGTTTGTTGCCGTATAGCACGGCGTCCTTGACGCTAAAGTTTTCAAACGCGAACTGATCTTGACCCAGCACGCCTACTTTTAGTCCGTTTTCGATGACGATCTCGCCGCTGTTTGCCTCGATCTCGCCTGAGAGGATTTTTAAAAACGTCGATTTTCCAGCGCCGTTTGCGCCGATGAGTCCGTAGCGGTTGCCGCGAGCGAGTTTTAGATTTACATCCTCAAATAGCAACTGCGCGTTAAATCTCATTAATAAATTTTTGACTTCAAGCATATTTACCCTTAAATTTTACTTTTAAAATTCTAGATTGTGCCAAAAAATCGTTTAAAATTAGTATAAACTTCGGCAAAACGGAGTAATGCGCCGCTTGTGTCGACGATAAGGCGAAGTTCGGGTTTGGTAAATTTAGCTTTTTGCCGACAAAACCGCGCTTCTTTTAACTCAAAGTCTAAAATTTCGCTAAAATCCTACATAAAATCCACGCAATCAAAGGCTGAAACAAAAATGCGCATCGCAAAAACCCGCGCCAAAAATATCCTCTCGCGCTCCAAAATCGGAAGCGGAGGCTACGCGATCAATCCGTACGTAGGCTGCCCTCACGGCTGCATCTACTGCTACGCCGAGTTTATGCGCGGCGTCACCGGGCACGAGGAGGCGTGGGGCGAGTTTTTGGACGTGAAGGAATTTGATACGGCGAGCTTAGTTAAATTTGCCGCCTCGCACGGCGGCGAGCGCGTATTTATGAGCTCGGTCACCGACTGCTATAATCCGTACGAGGCGCAGTTTGGAGCTACGCGAAAAGTCCTTGAAACGCTGGCGGGCTCGGATGCGAATCTGCAAATTTTAACTAAATCAAGCCTCGTGACGCGCGACATAGACCTGCTGCAAACCACGCCAAACGTCCGCGTAGGCGTGAGTTTGAGTGTGGTAGACGAAAACCTGCGCCGCATGCTCGAGCCTCGCGCAAGTCCCGTCGCTACAAGGATCGCAGCGATAAAAAAGCTACGCGCCGCGGGAGTAAAAACTTATATCTTCGTCGCGCCGATTTTCCCGCAGATCACGCCGGTTTTTGACATCATATCCCGCTACGGCGACGCAGCGGATGAAATTTGGTTCGATAGGCTAAATCTCTATCCAAATTTTAGGGATAAAATTTTAGCTTTCATCGGGCGAAATTTCCCCGCGCTTTTGCCGCTTTATAAGCAAATTTATCTATTTGGAGATGATGGCTATTTTGAGCGGCTAGCGGGCGAGATCAGGCTTGCGGCGCAGGAGAAATTTGGAAGCGAGAGCGGCGAGAGGGTTAGGATATTTTTTGAGCGGAGAAAATCCGGCGCAGGTAAATTTGAAAGGTAAAAATGAACGTAATTTTACGGCTTTGCATCGCGCTTTGCGTGTTATATGTCGCGGTTTTAGCGCTGCTTTATTTTTTTCAAGAGCGGCTGATATTTTTCCCGAGCAAGCTTGAGCCAAACCATGAGTTTAGCTTTGACCAGCCATTTGAGGAGATAAGACTAGACGCAAACGGCACGTGGATAAGCGGGCTAAAATTTTTAGCGCAGAGTAGAGACGGCGGGCAAATTTATAGCGACGCGAACGGTAAACGTAAGGCAAAAAACGGTGCGGTGATATTTTTCCATGGCAATGCGGGCAATCTGCAAGGCTGGGGCAAGTACGCGCAGCATTTTACGGATTTGGGCTATGATTTTTACCTGTTTGACTACCGAGGCTACGGCAAGAGCGGCGGCAAGATAAGCTCGCAGGAGCAGCTTTATGCGGATGCGGACTTGATGATGGAGCCGGTTTTGCGGGAGTATTATGCGGGCGAGATTGCTGTGATCGGCTACTCGGTGGGTAGCGGGCTAGCGGCTCGCACGGCGCAAAAATACGGCGCCAAGCGGCTAGTTTTGATCGCGCCTTATTTTAGCCTAGAGGATTTGGCGCGCGAGAAAATGCCCTTTGTACCGAAGTTTTTAATCAAATATAAAATCCCTACGTTTGAGTTCGTCGGCGATTTTGGCGGGCCGGTGACGATATTTCACGGCGAGCATGACGAGCTAATCGGCGTGGATAACTCGCGCAGGCTGCTTAAATTTCTAAAGCTCGGAGATAAAATTTACGAACTAAACGCCGGGCACAACGATATCCTAGCCCTAGGCGAGCTTTGGGGAAAATTAGGAGAGAAGCTGTGTGAGTAGGGCGGGCTGCTGCGGTAAATTTGACTCTGACGGCTTGTTTAAATTTAACAAAAAGAGGCTAAAGTTGCCGTTTTCTCCACTGTTTGCTTACTTATAATCACAAATTTGATTACCTTGCGAGCGTGAAATTTTGACGCAGAGTAATAAATCCGAATTATGCGGCTTAAAATACAAATTTAATGCAAATCTTGATAATTAATATTCATCAAAGCAAAAAAGAATGCTACGCGCCTTATTTTTTAGAAAGGTGGAATCACGAGTTTACAAACCAAAGAGCGCTTCGGTTTAGCCGCACTAATCGGCCTAATCGCAGGCGAGTTTTTGGCTTTTGTTAAATGGGGCGGGGAATTTCCGTTGCCGTCGCGCAATCCTAAAGATATGTTTGACGCCGCTTGCGGTCCGGAAAGTCTTATTAGGGCGGCGGATCAAACCAAATTGCTCGTGTAATTTTCTAAACCCGCCGTGTGTATTTTTACGCGATTATTTGGGTATTACCGACCCGTATGCCGCGATTTACGAGTTTGCAGGGCATGCTTTTAACTACGTGAATTTTACGCATATTTTGTTTTAGATCGTTTTTTGCAGTAGCTTACTGCGTTGTTTCGGAGAGATTTCCGAAAATCACGCTTTGGCAAGGCGTTGCCGCCAGTATTTTAGCCAATATCGCCGTTTACGTTATTACTTTGCCTATTCTTGGACTTACGCCGCCTCTTTGGACGCTGCTTTGGTACGAGCACGTTTCCGAGTTTGTCGGACACGCGCCATGGTTTTGGTCTATCGAGCTTATGAGGCGAGATTTGTGAAACAGGATCACAAAAGAAAAAAGATCCAAGCGACTATCGTAACGCATAGTCTGCAAATTTTAAATCCTCCAACGCTTCTAAACTCACAGCCAAAAGGCTTATAAACTTCAAATTTATCTAGCTCTTTACATATAAATTCAAGCTACCTTCAAATTTAAACGTTTAGCGCTCCTCGCTAAGCTCTAAATTTTCCAAACGCAGCGGCTTTTCGCCCTCAAAGATCACCCCAATACCAAATGGCTCGCAAATATCTAGCGCACCCTCGGCAAATCTCATCAACCACTGCTTATCACGCGCATAAAAGGTGCATTGCGGCGAGCTAAATGGCAGCTCGCAAACTGGTACGTCAAGCAATTTAAGCTCATCATCACTCAAACAATGTTCTCGCCTAAGCTCATCTTTTAAAAAGACAAGCGCCTCTTTTATGTATTGGTCGATATCCTTGGCAATTCGCTCTACTAATAAAATAGCCTCATCGTCCACGCCAGTCTCGTCTTTACAGACGAGGCAAAATGGCACTTCTGTAAAGCTCTCGCTTTTTAGCTCCAGCTGCGCATACCAAATAAAACCATCATCTACCGCGACTTTTTCAAGTTCGCCAAATTTTAAAGTCATTTTTTATTCTCATTTTGTATTTTGTGATCTTGCTAGCCTCTTATGCAAAAGGCGAAATTTTAAGTAGATTTATCGTAGGCAAAAGGGCTCAAGCATCCAACACATGCGAGTTAGAGCCAAATACCGCCTTTAAATTTGCTGTCTTAGGCGCAAAACCTAAAACAGCAACTAAATTTAGCCCGCCACTTAAAAGCAAAATTTCTCATCAGTGCCATTTTGCTTGCGCATAGCTTTAAAGTTAGCAAGATTGTCTTTGTCTAAAAAGTAATCTTTCTCTTTTTTATTGCGACTTTCTAGCTTTTCTATACCTTTTGCAAGGGCTGCTTTTCTATCTTCGTGAGGTGAGTTAAATTCTGGAGAAAACATCGCTTCATAGGCATTTTTCTTAGTCCATTCAAGCGCTTTATCAGAGATCTCTTGTTGTTTTTTGATATCGCAAAATGCATAAGGATTGACCACGTCGCCAACAAGCTTCATAAATGCTCCTATCGCAGCCACCATGTCAGTAAATTTCTCGCCCTCCATGTCTATGACGCCTCTTAGCAATATCGCACGGTTTTTTGCCACGTAAAACCAAAATACCGCATCATCGCGAAGTCCGAGGTCATAAGCGCGAGCCGAGAGAACAAAAAGAGTTATCGGAGAGACCATTTGCGGAGCGTCCTGCACGATCTTTTTTGCCTTTTTGAAGTCCTCTACTTTGCCACTTTTTAGCAAGTCGTCGATCTTATCGTCAACCTTCACAAACTCAGCCTTGCCAGCATTTGCTGAGTAGTATGGTGTCACGTAGATATCGACACTTCTTACCTTGCCGTCGTTTGCTGCTGCGCTTCCTATACCAAGGCAAAGTGCCGCTAAAAATCCCAAAATTTTCATATAAGCTCCTTAATGTGTAAAATTTGGTGTTATTTTAGCTAAAAGCAGTTGAAAAGTTGGGGTAAATTTAAGAGAAAGTCCGCAAATTTAAAGCGGACTTTGAATTAATTTTTAAAACTATGTATAGGCGCTGGAATTTGGCCGCCACGAGCGATGAAGTCTGCGCTTGAAGCCTTGTTTATCTTCATCACAGGCGCTCTTCCTAAAAGGCCGCCAAACTCGATCATATCGCCCTCTTTACCTAAAGGTATGATACGAACGGCAGTTGTTTTTTGATTTATAACGCCGATAGCCGCCTCATCAGCGATCATCGCAGCTATACTCTGGCTTGGCGTATCCGCAGGTATGGCGATCATATCAAGCCCCACCGAGCATATCGCTGTCATCGCTTCAAGTTTTTCTAAATTTAGTGATCCTGCGCGCACCGCAGCTATCATGCCCTCATCTTCTGAAACCGGGATAAATGCACCACTTAGGCCGCCAACTTGGTTGCACGCCATGACGCCGCCTTTTTTGACCGCATCATTAAGCAGAGCAAGCGCAGCAGTCGTGCCGTGCGTACCAACAGCCTCTAGCCCCATCTCCTCAAGCACACGAGCCACCGAGTCGCCCACGGCTGGCGTTGGAGCAAGAGAGAGATCGACGATACCAAATTTAACCCCAAGTCGCTCACTAGCCATTTGACCGACTAGCTGACCGATACGAGTGATCTTAAATGCCGTCTTTTTCACAGTCTCAGCCACCACGTCAAAGCTCTCGCCACGCACCTTTTCAAGCGCTCTTTTTACGACGCCTGGGCCTGAAACGCCGACGTTTATCACCACATCAGCCTCGCCCACGCCATGAAATGCTCCTGCCATGAAAGGGTTGTCCTCGACTGCGTTTGCGAAAACCACGAGCTTCGCACAGCCCATCTCTGATGCTGCTGCCGTCTCTTTTATGATGCGCCCCATGTCACGCACTGCGCTCATATTTATGCCTGTTTTTGTTGAGCCGACATTGACGCTTGAGCAAACTTTTGCAGTTTGAGCGAGTGCTTGCGGGATAGAATTTATCAAAATTTCATCGCCTTTTTGATAGCCCTTTTGAACTAAAGCCGAAAAACCACCTATAAAATCAATACCAACTTCAATAGCCGCCCTATCAAGCGTTTTTGCGATCATCACGTAGTCTTTTGCGTCCGTTGCAGCGCCGATTATCGAGATAGGTGTCACGCTCACTCTTTTATTGACGATTGGTATGCCTAGTTCAGCGGAAATTTCGTTACCTACACGAACTAGGTCTTTGGCTTTAGTGGTGATTTTCGCGTAAATTTTGTCGCAGGCTTTGTTGATGTCAGAGTCGATACAGTCAAGCAAACTAATGCCCATCGTGATCGTTCTGATGTCAAAATTTTGCTCCTCGATCATCGAGATCGTTTCAGTTACGTTTTTGATATCCATCTTTTGTCCTTAAATTTTGTGCATAGCATCAAAAATGGCTGAGCTTTGGATGTTTATCTTTACTTTTAGGCTCTCTCCAAGCTTGTTTAGCTCTTCTCTAAGCACCGTAAAGTCCTTATTTTCATCGCTAGAAACCACCGCCATCATCGTGAAAAAGTCGCTCAAAATAGTCTGTGAGATGTCATCTATGTTTAGCCCTAGCTCGCTAAGTTTTGCTGAGACGCCAGCAACGATACCAACTCTATCTTTTCCCACTACAGTTACGATCGCTTTCATCTTTTCTCCTGTTAAATTTTCTTTTAAAAGCTAAATTTGCACGTTTTTTAAATTTCAAACGTGCAAATTTATAGGTCAAATCCCCTATTTTAGAGATTACTTCGAGCAAGCACTCTTGCCGTCATTTACTGGCTGGATCGCTGAGTTATCAGCCCCACCGCCGTTATTTATATTTTCTATTATCTCCCAAAGCCTTGCAGCTGCGCTCTCATAGCGTTTTGCAGTGACTGAGTTTGGCTCGTAAAAGCTCACTGGCTTGCCGCTATCACCACCCACACGAACCGCTGGCTCGATAGGAATTTCGGCTAAAATTTGAGTGTTATAAGCCTTTGCTACCTCTTCAGTCGTGCCTTTGCCAAAGATATCATACTCTTTGCCGTTATCTGGGCAGATAAAGCCACTCATGTTCTCTATGACACCAGCGATTGGGATGTGAAGCTTCTCAAACATATCTAGCGCACGTTTGCTATCATCAAGGGCTACAACTTGAGGTGTTGTGACGCAGACACCTGCCGTTACTGGCACACTTTGAGCTAGAGTTAGCTGCGCATCGCCCGTTCCCGGAGGCATGTCGAGGAACAAGACATCAAGCTCGCTCCAAAGCACATCTCTTAGCAGCTGCTCGATCGCTTTCATGATCATCGAGCCACGCCAGATAAGGCTCATGCCCTCTTCCATCAAGACGCCCATACTCATCATCTCCACGCCGTGGCTAAGTATCGGCTTTAGCTTGTTGCCAACGACTTGTGGCTGGGTATTTACCTCACCTAGCATTCTTGGGATATTTGGTCCGTAGATATCAGCGTCTAAAATTCCCACTTTTTTGCCAAGTTTTGCCATTGAGATGGCTAAATTTAGAGTTGTGGTTGATTTGCCAACGCCGCCTTTACCAGAGCTTACCATTACGAAATTTTTAACTTGAGGTGCTATATTTTTGCCACTTTGGCTGTTACTTTTCTCCTCAGGCATCTTTGGCTGGATCAAATTTAGCACGTACTCGTTTGAGCCCATGACACGTTTGATGTCCGCTTTTAGCTCATTTGCCACATCAGGGCTTGAGCTAACGATCTCGACCTCGATTAAAATTTTATCGCCAATCTCAACATTTTTTACAAACCCAAAACTAACTATATCCTTTTCAAAGCCCGGATATATGACACCTTTTAGTCTATTTAAGACCTCTTCTTTATTTAACATTTTTCTCCTTTTTCTAGATCTTTTGAAATTTTATATGCACAAAATTTTGGTCCGCACATCGAACAAAAATGAGCGCTCTTAAACGCATCTTCTGGCAAGCTCTCATCGTGAAGTTCTCTTGCTTTTTTTGGATCAAAGCTAAGCTCAAACTGCTTGTTCCAGTCAAATGCGTATCTCGCATCGCTCATCGCATGGTCTTTTTCGATAGCTCCAGCTTTGCCAAGCGCGACGTCTGCGGCATGAGCTGCTATCTTGTGAGCTACGATGCCCTCTCTTACGTCATTTTCATTTGGTAGTCCTAGGTGCTCTTTTTGCGTCACATAACAAAGCATGCTAGCACCGTGATATGCTGCCATCGTACCACCTATCGCTGAAGTGATATGATCATACCCCGCGCCGATATCACTAACAAGCGGCCCAAGCACATAAAATGGGGCGTCATGGCAGAGCTCTTGTTCGATTTTCATATTATACTCAATTTGATTTAATGGCACATGGCCAGGGCCCTCTATCATCACCTGCACATCTTTCTGCCACGCACGAAGTGTTAGCTCTCCAAGCACCTTTAGCTCGCTAAGTTGTGCCTCGTCTGTTGCGTCGTAAAGACATCCTGGGCGAAGTCCGTCGCCAAGCGAGAGCGAGACGTCGTGAGCGGCGCAAATTTCTAAAATTTGATCAAAAATTTCATAAAATGGATTTTGCCTATTTAGCTTTGACATGTAGCTTGCACTTAGGCTGCCGCCCCTGCTTACTATGCCCATTTTACGCTTTTTAACAAGCGGCAAAAACTCACGTAAAAAGCCAGCGTGTATCGTAAAGTAACTCACCCCTTGCTTTGCTTGCTTCTCTAGCACGCTCAAAATTAGCTCATTTGTGATATTTGTAACCTCTTTTGCCTCTTTTAAAATTTCATACATCGGCACCGTGCCAACTGGCACGCTTGAATGCTCTATGATTGCACTTCTAATAGCATCCAAATCGCCGCCCGTGCTTAGATCCATGACCGTGTCAGCGCCGTATTTTAGGCAAATTTGCAGCTTTTCAAGCTCGGCGTCTATATCGCTGCTTAGGCTTGAGTTGCCGATATTTGCGTTGATTTTGGTTTTGGCCTCCCTGCCGATCGCCATCGGGAGCAAATTTTCGTGATGGATATTGGCTGGGATTATCATCTTGCCTGCGGCGACCTCGCTCCTAACGAGCTCGGGATCTAACATTTCAACCTGCGCTACGTAGTTCATCTCGGGCGTTATGACGCCTTTTTTAGCGTAGTACATCTGCGTCGGAGTTTTGTCGGCGGAGTCAAATTTGACCCGAAATTCTTTCATGTTTTTCTCCTTAAAAATTTTGGTTCTAATCTTACTCAAAAAAGATAAAAACAAGCTTTTGGGATGTATAATATCGTAACACTTCGCCAAAGGAGAAATTTTGCTAGACGTTACGCTGGTAATGCTCGGAGCCGGAAGCTCCAGCCGTTTTGAAATGCCCGTTAAAAAGCAGTGGCTGCGCGTCGGAGGCGATCCGCTATGGCTCTTTGCGGCTAAAAATTTAAGCTCGCACTATGCTTTTAAAGAGATAATCATCGCCTCAAACGAGGAAAAATATATGAGCAAATTTGCCCCAACGTATCGCTTCATAAAAGGCGGCGCGACGCGTCAAGAGAGCCTAAAAAACGCGCTTAAACTCGTTCAAAGCGAATACGTTTTGGTTAGCGACATCGCTCGTCCGATGATTAGCGCCGAGCTTTTCTCGCGCATCATAGGCGGCATCCAAAACGCCGACTGCGTCATACCTGCGCTAAAAGTGCCAGATACCGTTTATCTGGGCTCCCAGGCCGTCGATAGAGAGCAAATCAAACTCATCCAGACTCCGCAGCTCTCGCGCACGGCAATGCTAAAAAGTGCGCTTGAATCGGGTCAAATTTACACCGACGATAGCTCGGCGATAGCGGCTGCGGGCGGTAAAATTTGGTACGTGCAGGGCGATGAAAACGCTAGAAAAATCACATTTAAAGACGATCTTTCTAAAATTTGCGGGCTTGGCGCGCCGTTAAGCGAAATTTACGTGGGCAACGGCTTTGACGTGCATGCCTTTGAAGAAGAGAAAAAAGAGGGAAGTTTCGTAACAATCGGTGGCGAGAAAATCCCTTTTGAACGGAATTTAAAGGCCCACTCCGACGGCGACGTAGCTATCCACGCGCTCATCGACGCGATACTGGGAGCAGCCGGGCTGGGTGATATAGGCGAGCATTTCCCAGATACCGACGATAAATTTAAGGGCGCTGACTCTGCTATGTTACTAAAAGAAGCATATAGGCTCGTTCAAAGCGTTGGATTTGAGCTTATTAATGCCGATATTACCGTTATTGCCGAGCGACCAAAGCTTAGTAAATTTAAATCCGCGATGGAAATAAACATCGCAAATGCACTAAATTTAACCCCGAGCCGCATAAACGTAAAGGCCACTACGACCGAGAGGCTGGGCTTTACGGGGCGAGGCGAGGGTATAGCCGCTACGGCGTCGGCGAGTCTAAAAATTTACGACTGGACGCAAAAATAAAACGACGAAAGTAAAAAAATGAGAGTTTTGATAATAGAAAACGAAATCTACCTAGCCCAAAGCATCGCCTCGAAGCTAGAAAATCTAGGCTATGAGTGCGAGATCGCAAGGAGCGCGGCGGAGGTGATGAAAAGCGAGCCTGAGCAGAGGGCAAAGGAGGGCGGCAAGGACGTGCACTTTGACGTGGTCCTGCTCTCTAGCGCATTTGCGGGCGACGAGACGCTAAAAATCATACAAAAATTTAAAGACTCCGTCGTCATCCTGCTCATCACCTATATCAGCAACGACACCGTCTCGATCCCGATACAAGCGGGTGCAAGCGACTACATACAAAAGCCGTTTATGATCGAGGAGTTGGTGCGAAAGATCAAGCATTTCGAGGAATTTAGGCGGCTGCAAACATTTATAAAGACCTATCAGGACTACTTAAACTATCATTTTAAGGCGGTTTCGGCGCTAAATTTCGACTTTAAGCGCATAAAGCTGCCGCTTCTCATCAAATGCAATAAAATGATAAACGCCGATAACTTCGTTTTTGAGTACGCAAAGGCGCTAAATTTGAGCTTTAAGTACGTGCCGCTTGAGCCTGGTATCGACGTAGAGGCAATAGCCGCGGCAAATCCGCGCACGCTTTTGTATTTTTCAAATTTTCAAATTTTACGCCAAGAGACCAAAAATCAAATCGTCTCTCTCGCGGCCAAACGCAAGCTCATCGCAAGCTCGACCAATCTGAACGAAGAGACGCCGATGGAGACGCTAAACATCACAAGCGATGAGAAAAATTTCCAAATCGACGAAATTTTGACGATCGACGACTACATCAAGCACATCATCGTAAACTATCAGGACAAATACCCCGACACCGAGCTTAGCAAAAAGCTAGGGATCTCGCGCAAATCGCTTTGGGAAAAGAGGAAAAAATATGACGTCGTCAAGAAAAAATAACGCCGTTTGGATAAACGACGAGGCCTTCGGCGCGCTTGATCTCATAGAAAATCAAATTTTTAGCAAATTTAACCGTCTGATGAACGAAAAAGAGGCGAACGAGATCTATGAGACGGGCTTTTTGGCCGGCGAGCCGATGCCATATACTTTTGTCTTTGCGCCACACGGCAAGCGCAATCAAGAAACGATAAAAAACGCCTCAAAGGGCGATCATATCGAGCTTATCAACGGCGGCAAGGTCGTAGGGTATATTGAGGTCGGCGAGGTTTTTAAATTTAACGCCGAGAAAAGCTCGCAAGATATCTTTCGCGCTAACGAAGCCGCGCCCGCACAGCAAAGCCAAAGCGGCGAACTAGCCGTAAGTGGCGAGATAAAAATCTACGACGATAAGCTAGCCGAGGTAAGAAAACTCATCGAAGAGGTCAAAAGGGAGCAAAACGTCCGAAAAATCTCGGCGATCATGCTAACTGCGGAACCCTTTAACCGCGCGCACGAGCGCCTGATCAGGATGACGATAGATAGCTCCGATCTGGTGTTGCTATTTTTACTAAAAAGCCACGGCGCGGACGAGATGATGAGCTTTTCGCTCAAAAAAAGCGTACTGGAATACTTCATCCAAAACTACGTCCCCAAAAACCGCCTGATCATCGTGCCTTTTGAGAACTCAAATCTCTTTAGCTCGCACCTAAACCCGACGCTAGAGTGCATCGCGGCGCATAGGTTGGGCGCGCATAAGCTAATAGTAGGGCAAAATCACGCCGGTATCGGGATGTTTTACGATCACAACGTCGCTCACACGGTGCTGGAGCGCTATAAAAACGATCTAAATTTAGATATCGTCGTGCTGCCCGAGCTCGTCTACTGCGACGAGTGCAAGACGCTAGTTAGCACCAAGACCTGCCCGCACGGCCAGCATCATCACATCAAATATCACGCCCAGACGCTAAAAACCTTGCTGCTAGCGGGCATCTTGCCTCCTGCGATCCTCATGCGGCGCGATATCTCGGCGATGATACTGAGCGAGCTTTTCCCGAACCGATTTGAAAATATCCAAAAGCTTTGCGACGATCTTTTTCCTAGCAATGGACTGCTCGAAAAGCAGACGGAGAGGGAGTTTTACGAAAATTTGATGAAGCTTTATCAGACGACGTCGCTGACTTAAATTTGCTAAAATCGCACTAAAAATTGGCGAACAAAAACGCCATAATATTTAAATTTGATTTCAAGGAAAAATATGCAAAGGTTATTTTTAACTTTTTTCGGCGCCGGCCTAAGCCCCAAAGCTCCCGGCACGGTGGGATCGCTGGCTGGCGCGGTCGCGGCGTACGGATTTTTGATGTTTTTGCCCGCTTCCACGCTATTTTTGGTTTCGATTTGTCTTTTTTTGTATAGCATCAATATCATCGACGACTATGAGGCTAAAACCGGCGTGCACGATCACGGCAGTATCGTGATAGACGAGGTTGCTGGCGTTTGGTTGGCGATTTCTATCAGCGGCGCTACGGCGATGCAGTTTGCGCTCTCGGTTCTGTTTTTTAGGGCATTTGATATCATAAAGCCCTCCGTGATCGGCCGCATCGACAAAAACGTAAAAGGCGGGCTAGGCGTGATGGGCGATGATATGGTTGCGGGACTTTTTGCAGGTCTTCTTAGCGCTATTTGTTATGAGGCTGTTGCAAAAATCGGACTTGACTACGAGTGGATTAAATTTGAGTTGCCGTTTGTAAAGTAGTTTTATCTGGCGATTTTTGGATGATTGTTTTAAGGTAAAATCTAAATTGCTTGACATTAATTCTTGTAGTTTTTGTGAGCTTTATTGGCGACAGATTTTTGATTATCTAAATTTCAAATTCATGTGTAGTGATAGATGATAAATGAAAAAAGAGGTTGTTAAGTTTTTATTTTTTTGCTTTCGCCGTACCTTTTTGTTCGTAAACATCTATCTCTCTTGCGTATTCAGGATTTTTCTTTTTTAGGTCGTTAGTCATAAAAGCTATTAGTTTGGCGTCGGCATTTTTATGTGAAGCTATAGCTAGAATAAAATTTAAATACTCTTTTGCATCCTCGGGCGCTACGCCGTCTTTCTTGGGCGGTAACCTAAAATTTGAAGAAAATGTCCTCAAAATAGAAAATAACTTATTTTTGCTAGTGCCTGGATCGTTTGCTACGGCGAGCAAATCATCTAGTGTAATACCTCGATTGGCAGCTTCTTTTGCCGCATTATTGGCCGCGATTTTGTCGCTACCTAGCTTAACCGCCATAAAAACAAGGGAAGCGACGAGCATCAAAAGAATTGTCGCCAGAATTATTACTATAGTAGTTTGATTCATTATAGTTTTATTGTTTTATCTGGTTTTCTAAAATATGCCAAAACGGCGATCAAAACCATCAAAAGCGCGCCTATCCATACGAAAGTAGGCACCGGTATCGGCTCACCCGCAGCGTACGAGTGCATGCCGCTTAGGTAGAAGTTTACGCCAAAATAGGTCATTATGATTGACCAATAAGCAAACATCGAAGTCACGGCAAATGCGTACTGGCTGTTTAGTTTAGGGATAAATCTGATGTGCAAAACCGCTGCGTAAACGAGAATAGAAACCAGCGCCCACGTCTCTTTGCTATCCCAGCCCCAGTAGCGACCCCAACTCTCGTTCGCCCAAACGCCGCCTAGGAAGTTGCCCATCGTAAGCAGGCTAAGACCTAGTATCATCGCCATCTCGTTTATGCGCGTGGCTTCTAGGATATTTCGCGAAATTTCCTTATGCTCTTTGCCGCCTTGTATGACAAAAAGCACGAGCGTAAACATACCCAGCAGCGAGCAAAGTCCTAAAAATCCGTAGCTAGCCGTGATAACCGATACGTGGATCGTTAGCCAGTAGCTCTGAAGTACGGGCACTAGAGTGGTGATCTGTGGATCCATCCAGCTGAGGTGCGCGACAAATAGCGTAACTCCTGCTAAAATTGAGGTTAGCGCCATTGCTATCGGGCTTTGACGAGAGAATACGAGACCTGATAAGCTAAGCGCCCAAGCAATGTAGACCATTGACTCGTAGGCATTGCTCCATGGGGCGTGCTCGGCGATATACCAGCGTATGCCGATGCCGAAAGTATGCAGTAAAAACGCTAAAATATTTACGCCGTAAACGATGCTGAATAGCCATTTGATATTTAATTTAGGCCTTGCCATTTTAGCAAACACGAAACATAAAAGCCCAAGTCCAGTCAAGAGATATATCGGCGTTAGCGACTCGAAAATTTTATATTCGTTAAAAAACAGCTCCATCTCGATGCGTTTTTCGCCAGGCATGACTGCTTTGCCGTGTTCTTGTTGATAGGTTTTTATCTCGGCTAGAGCCTGATTTGCTCGGCGCCAGTTGTTGTTTTCGGTAGCTTCGGCAACGCTAGTAAAATAGCCTCTTAGCATCCTGCCGATCGGCTCACTTTCGTTTTTAGGAAGATACATCATAGCTGAAGCCGGCGCGTACCACGTATTATTCGGGTCGTCTATTCTTGGAAACATCGTAAAGACTTCGCCGACAAATACCATATAAAGTATATTTAGACGCTCGTCTACTTTTTGTAAGTCTTTATCGAACGTACCGCGTTCGCCAGGTGTTTTGCGGTTTGCTGCTTCAGCAAATTTGGCTAGTTTGTAGATGCTTTTGCCGTCTTTTTCATTTGTAAAAAAGTCGTTAAAGCTTGCGTATTTGGCCTTTTCGTCTATACCGATTAGTTTTTTTAGTTCTTTATTTCCGACGTAGATTATCGGCACGTTGCGCCAATACGGAGCATTTACCATAATCGAAAGTATGGCTTGGTTTGCGTTTAGGCCGTCTAATGTATCGCCGCGATGGATTTTGTTTAAAATTTCTCTAGCAACGGTATCAAAAGGCTTCATCCTGCCATCGGCGCTTTGGATGATTAGCGTAGAGAGTTCTTTTGCATGGTTTGCGTCGATATTTCTAGCGTTATCGGCCGCGTATGTTTTGCTTGGGGCAAATGCCGCAAAACATGCTATTAGGGCAAAGCTCGCGACTTTTTTAACGGCGTCTTCGTTTATCATTTTAGCTAGTTTTCTAAAGCGTGAGCGAGGATTTACGACATTGAAAAATAGCCCCAGTCCTAGCAAAAAGTAGCCGATGTAGGTCGGAATTTTACCCGGATCGCGGTTTACCGATAGTACGGTGCCTAGCTCGTCCTGGTCGTAACTGCTTTGAAAAAATCTATATCCGTCGTGATCTAGTACGTGGTTCATGTAAATTTTATACGGGTAGTTTCCGGTCCTAGAGTCCTCGACGATGACGTCGCTAGAGTAGCTCATCGGCGAATTTGATCCCGGATAGCGCTTAAGCTCGAAGTCCTCAAGTTTTAATGAAAATGGAAGCTCGACCATCTTTGAACCCCAGTAAACGTTGAAAAGTACGCCGTCAATCTTAGCTTTAGCCGGTATGTAGCTGTTTTCGTAGAGCATGAGCTGCTGCGTCTGGCCGTCAAACGTCAAATTTGCCACCAATGCGTCGTATTCGCCGTTTTTGCTCACGACTCGCTTGGCAGCTTTGGTTAGCAATGATTTAGGTACGAAATTTACGTCTGTGACCGTATAGAGCTGCATCGGTAAAAACTCGGTCGCTTTGTCTTTTTCGTACTCGCCTTTTTCGTTTGTTGCCATCGTAAAGTAGCCGATGTTTTGGTTAGAAGTTAGATAAAATTTGCCCTCTTTTAGCTCGATTTTGACGAAATTTTCAAGTAGCGGCTGCGCGTCGAATGCAAAGCTAACGCCACCCACCTCGCGAGTTTCGCCAGCTTGCAGGCTTATTTCTTCTTTTGAGTCTGGGCTTGAGACCGCAAGCCTAACCAGCGGCTCGCCTTTTTCCGCTTCGTAGTACTCTGTTTCGGCCTTTTTATAGTATCCTTCAAAGGTTAAATTTGCTTTTTTGCCCGCGATTTCAAGAGGTAAGTTAAAATCGTTTGAACCGACGGAAGTGATTTGTTTTGGGATCGAGTTTGAGTAAATTTGACCATCTTTTTCTGCGGCGATTTCTATCCTGGATACGGATCCAAATACCGCATTTGAGGTTTCGTTTTCTCTGATGTGGATATTGCCCTCAAAGCCAAGATATCGCGTCATCGCTGCGCCAAGAAGCATAAACAAAAAGCTAACGTGAAATATCAAAACGGGTAGTTTTTCTTTTCTTAAAAGGTTGTATCTAAAAATATTGTAAGCTAAATTTATGCCTAAAAGCACCTGTACCAAAGCAAACCAACTCGCTCCATAAACCGCCGCCCACGCGCTTTTTGTGTCGTAGTAGCTTTCTATTAACGTCGCTGCGCCGCTACCGATAGCAAATATAACAAGTAGCACGACGGCCGACGTCATACTGAAAAATAGGGATTTTAACTCGCTCAAAACATATCCTTGAACATAAATTTAGTAAATCAAAATGCACATTATAGTAATTTTTTTTAAATAAACTTACTTTTTAGTTATTATTTTATGATAATTTTTCGTCTTTAAGTTTAAATAAATTTAATATAAACTCAAATTCGCTAAAACCGTCCGCACCCAAAAAGTGTCCGCCTTTTTCAAATATATCGGGCGCGACGCCTAAATTTTGCGCTACCTTTAGGCTAAGTTCGCAAGGCACGATATAGTCGTCTTTTGCGGCTATTACTTTTATTAAATTCGCCGCTGATTTTATCTTTTCGTAGGCGATTTGCGGCTTGCAAAACTCATCCAAAATCGCAAATTCCTTAATCGGCTCGTCAAATGGCGAGACGAGAACTAGACCGCCGAATTTGGGCAAATTTGCAAAACCGCTAAGAAAATTTAGGCTAGTTATCGTGCCCAGGCTGTGAGCGATGATAAATGAATTTTCGTCTAAATTTACGTTTTGCTTCATCATCTCTAGCCACTCGGTTAGCTTTGGCGTTTGCGGGGTTGGCATCTTTAAAATTTCCACCTCGGCAATGCCGCGCATCTTTTCTTTAAACCAAGAAAACCAGTGGCTTTGCGGCGAAGCGTCGTAGCCGTGAATGATATAAATTTGCTTTTTCATTAAATTTGCCTTTTTGAAAAAATACGCGAATTATATACAAATAAAATTAAAATAATTTTTGACGTAAAGCGCAAGAATACTTTTTAAGTTATAAATTTAAGTAAACGGCGGAACAAATATCATCAACCGTTAAAATTTGATATTTGTAAATTTGGCAAATTTGAAGTTAATTTTAAGCTTTTCCCCTAAAAAACGAAATAGTCGTTATCAATTAAAATTTATATTGATACGAAAAATTTACGTATCATTTACGTTGATTATTTAAGATTTCGGTAAATTTATTTTAAAAAGGGAGAAAAAATGGATACTTCGAGGCGAAATTTCTTAAAAGCATCTACCGCCACGGGCTTGCTTGCGATGACGTATGCGCCCGGTACTTTAGGCGCAGTCGGCGCCAAAGCGCTAGAAGGCGGCGATAAGACCGTTTATAGTTTTTGCGAGATGTGCTCTTCTCGCTGTCCTATCGAGGCCAAGGTCGTGGACGGCAAAAACGTCTTCATCCAAGGCAACGGCAAAGTAAGCGGCACGGCGACTTCCGTGTGTGCAAGGGGTGGCAGCGGGCACAATCAGCTCTACGATCCGCAGCGCATCGTAAAACCGCTCATCAGAGTAGGCGAGCGCGGCGAAAATAAATGGCGCGAGGCGGGCTGGGACGAGGCGCTTGACCTAGTCGCTAAAAAAATGCTAGAAATCAAGGAAAAGTACGGTCCCGAGAGCTTTGTATTTACGGCAAAATCAAGCCAAACGCACAAGCTAATGACGACATTTGCCAGCGCGTATGGTTCACCAAACTGCTTCTCGCACTTCTCCTGTTGCCCTATCACCTATCAGATGGTTTGCGAGCATATGTACGGCGATGCGAAGCTAAAAAGAGACTTCGGCAACGCAAAATACGTCGTAAATTTCGGGCACAATCTCTTTGAAGGCATCGTCATCGCCGACGCTAAAAAGCTAGCTAAAATGGCCGCGAAAGAAGATACCAAGCTGCTGGTTTTAGATCCGCGCTTTAGCGTCGTGGCCTCAAAAGCCGACGAGTGGCTACCGGTAAAACCAGGTACCGATCTGGCCTTCGTTTTGGCGCTCATTCATACTTGGATAAAAAACGGCACTTACGATAAAGAATTTATAGAGAAATTTACGATCGGATTTGATAAAGTCGTAGAGGCGACTAAAGATACCACTCCGCAGTGGCAAGAAAAAATCACGGGCATCCCCGCTAAAACCGTCGAGCGCATCGCGGGCGAAATCTGGAAAGCCGCACCTAAAGTCATCATCGACTTCGGTCACAACACCACTACGACTAGAGCCGAATACATCCGCACCAGAGCCATAATGACGGCAAACGCGATGATGGGCAACTGGGAGAAAAAAGGCGGAATCTTCGGCGGTAAAAAGGCTAAATTTTATAACAAACTAATCGGCGAAGAGCTAATCCCTGAGATTACGAACCCGGACGCCGCGATAAAAGTACCTAAAGTACCTAGAATAGACGGCGCTGGCGAGGACGGACGAAACAAATTCGTCAGCAGAAGCCACGGCGTCTTGATGGAGATCCCGCAAGCCATACTAAGCGAGAAGCCTTATCCCGTAAAAGGCTGGTTTAGCATAAGGTTTAATCACCCGATCAACGTCGCGGGCACGGAAACTACGATAGAGAGCCTAAAAAAGCTTGATTTTATCGTGTGCTCGGATATCTATATGATCGATTTTGCGATATGGGCGGACGTGATACTGCCCGAGAGTACTTACCTTGAGCGCGACGAAGGCATCGAGGATAAGTCGAGTCAAAAACCTGCCTATATGATAAGAAACAAAGTCGTAGATCCTATCGGCGACACCAAAAACGGCTACGATATCTTTAGAGAGCTAGCTCGCAGGATGAAGATAGACGAGCAGTACTCGGCAAACACGATGGACGAGTGGAGAATCAAACAAGTAAAAGGCAACGCCGAGCTGTTGGCGGAGCTAGTTAAAAAAGGCTACGTCACGTGGAAGGTGCCGGGGATTTTGTTTAGAGAAAAAGATAGCGTAAAAGAATTTACGAAAAAATTCCCTTACGCGCAGCAGTTCGTGGGCGACGACGGGCTGATGGAGTCGCAGGTCAAATTTAAAACCGATAGCGGCAAGATCGAGCTCTTTAGCGAAAAGGTCGAAAAGCAGTTTCCGGGATACGGCTGCTTAAACGCCGAGGGCATGGACGTATTTTTCGGCGAGGAGCTTTGCCTAATGAGCGGCAAAACGCCGATACACACCAACGGCCACACGCAAAACGTCGAATTTTTAAACGACTTGATGAGTAGCGCGCCCGTTTGGATACATCCCAATACCGCGAAAAAATACGGACTAAAAGACGGTGATAAGATAATTCTTCAAAGCAAAACCGCGAAGGAAAAGGCAAACGTGATGCTTACCGAGGGCATCAGAGAAGACACGCTTTTCGTCTATCACGGCTTTGGGCACGTGAGCGCGGGACTAAAACGCACGAACGGCGTAGGAACGAATCAAAGCAAGCTGCTAGATCCTACCGTGATCGGTCCCGTCGCCTCCACGATGGTGCGAAACGTCGGCGTCAAGATAATAAAAGCGTAAAGGAAAAAAGATGAAAAAAGCGTATAGAATGATACATGACGAAAACCTCTGCATAGGCTGCCAAGCGTGCTCGGTGGCTTGCAGGAGCGAAAACGAAGTGCCTAGAGGCGTTTTTAGACTTCAAGTCCATTCGCAGATAAAGGGCAAATTTCCAAATTTAAAAACCGACTTTAGCAGACACAGTTGCGTGATGTGCGAGGACGCTCCGTGCGTGACCGTTTGCCCTACGGGAGCTAGCTTTCAGACGGCGGAGGGCATAGTGCTGCTAGATCACTCTACTTGCGTATCTTGCAAATACTGCATCCTAGCCTGTCCTTACGACGCTCGCTACGTCGAACCAAAAACCGGCGAGATAGGCAAATGTACGTTTTGCTTTGAAACTAGAGTAAGCATTGGCGAGCAGCCTGCGTGCGTGACCGTTTGTCCGACCGATGCTTTGGCATTCGGCGATATAAACGATCCAAACAGCGAAGTTAGTAAAATTTTAAATACCAAATCTCACTACTATCCTAAAGCCGAGCTTAAAACCAAACCCAAGCTTGCTATGATAGCTAACCGCAAAGGAGGAAGCCATGAATAATATGTGGGGAAGCGTAGCGCAATATAATGAAATTTACTGGCCGTGGCCGATAGCGGTTTATCTATTTTTGGCGGGCTTGTCCGCAGGCGCGATGATGGTTGCATTGCTGATTAAGTGGAACTACCACAAAAAACAAGACGGCAGCATCTGGGACGCGATGGTAAAGGCAGGCGCTCTAGTAGCTCCTATAACGATTACCGTGGGCCTTGCGCTTTTGGTGCTTGACCTTGGCAAACCGCTTAGCTTTTACTGGATTTTGATTAAGTATAACTTTGGTTCGGTTATGTCTATCGGCGTTGCATTATTGCTGCTTTATACGCCGCTGGCTTACCTTTTTGCGGTGATTATTTTCGAAGAAGAGATAGAAAAGTATAAAATTCTAGCGATTTTACGTCCTATTTCTAGGCTGATTCGTTCTTTTGCGCCGCTTTCAAAGATAGTCGAGATGGCGCTTTTCGGCCTTGCGATCGGCGTGGGTATATATACGGGCTTTTTGCTTAGTGCGATTACGAAGCTTCCGCTTTGGAACACGCCGATTCTGCCGATCTTGTTCCTAACCTCAGGCTTTAGCTCAGGCGTAGCGACGAACATCTTGGTTGGCCTTTTGTGCTTCAAACACCTTCTTAACGAAGACAATGTGAAGTACCTTTTGGTTATGGACTTGCGCGCCGTACTTTTTGAGATACCGCTTATCGCGATACTATTTTTGGGACTATATTTCGAGGGCGGAGCTAGCGCGGTTGCCGCAAAACAAGCTCTAAGCACTGGACAATACGCGTTAATCTTTTGGATAGGCGTTGTTGGCATCGGACTTTTAACGCCTATCACCATAGCGCTAACGGCTCTTAAAAATCACGCTTATAGAGTGGGCTACATCATAGCAAACTCTCTTGTAGTTATCTGCGGCGTCGTGATGCTAAGATACTATATAGTTTATGCCGGTCAAGTTTTCACGGGTGCGTGAAATTTAGGTTAAATTTGACCATATTAGGCTCGGCCAACTCGCCGAGCCTTTTTAAATTCAGACGATCCAAAATCATTTTTAGCTATCATCTACCTTAAAATATTGCGATAAAATTCGGAGAATTTATGAAAATTTTACTGCTTGAAGACGACTTCGTATATCGTGAGAGCGTTAGCGAATACCTAGAAAGTCTTGGCTACGAGGTGGATGAGGCTGCCGATGGCAAGGTCGCCTGCGATAAGATAGCGGCGGGCTTTTATCACTTGCTGATCCTTGACATCAAGGTCCCGCATATCAGCGGACACGAGGTGATAAAATACGCCAAAGATATCGGCTGTGAAACGCCCATAATGATAATGACCTCGCTAGTGGATATAGACGATATGGCGGTCGGATACGAGCTGGGCTGTAACGAGTATCTAAAAAAGCCCTTTGAGCTAGCCGAGCTAAAATTTAGAGTAAACGAGCTAATGCGAAAATATCACGGCAGAGACGATAAAAACTTGATCGCTATCGACGAAAACTTTAGCCTCGATACCGCTAAAAAGCGGCTCAAATTTAAAGGCGAAGCGGTTGAGCTAAGTACGAGAGAATTTGCGATCATCGAGTGCTTGCTATTTCATAAAAACAGCTTCGTAGGCATCGAGCGACTACGCGCCGAGGTGTGGAACGACAAGGAAATCGACCCAGCCGATGTGCGCATGCACATACTAAAAATCCGTCAAAAAACGACTCCGGAGTTTATAAAATCAGCGCGCGGACTAGGCTATAAGATAGATGTTTCAAAATCTTAAAATCCCTATTTTAGCCACGTTTATTATCATGGCTTTGTTTATATTTCAAAGCTATGAGATTATAAATTTAAGCTCCAAAGACGAATACTCAAAAAATATGTTCGAGCTACTCGAGTACGAGGGTAAAATCCGCAAAGCGCTCGATAAAAACGAGACTTTGCCTATCTCGCTCACATATAGATACGGCGTTTTTGATCTCAAAGAAAAGCAAGTCGTCTCAAATTTAGACGCGCGCCCGAGCAATTTAAAATTTATCACCCGCCAAGAAAACGGCCATCTTTTTTACAAGACCTATTTTAGCGCGGACGGCGAGTTTTATTATCTCGTGCTAGCCAAAAAGCAAAACGCGGCTAGGATTTTATTCGTCACGGCTCTAACTCTAGCATTTGCGCTCGTGGTCGTATTTTTCGCGCTTTATCTGTCGTTTGTTAGCGGGATAAAGCCGTATAAAGACGCTAAAAAATATATGAATAACTTTTTTAACGACGCGATGCACGAGCTAAAAACGCCGCTGGGCATCATCGGCATAAACCTTGAGATGCTGGGCCTTGATAACAAATACGTCACCCGCATGCGCTCGGCCCTAAAGCAGATGCAAGTTACCTACGAGGACACCGAGTACTACATCAAGCGCGGATACATTTTATTTCCGCCCGAGATTTTAAATTTGAGCGAATTTAGCCTCGAGCGAGCGCGGTATATGCGAGGTATCGCGATGGCGAAAAATATCAAAATTTACGACTTCGTCGAGCCTGATTTGCAAATTTTTATGAGCAAGATAGAGGCGGGCAGACTGATCGATAACAACCTAAGCAACGCCGTAAAATACAGCCGCGAAGGAGGAATAATAAATTTACGCCTTTTTGAAAAAAGCGGCAAAATCGTGCTCGTAGTCGAGGACGAGGGCGAAGGCATAAAAGACACGAGTAAAATTTGGAAACGCTACGTTAGAGACGAGGGCGTGCAGGGCGGCTTTGGACTAGGGCTAAATATCGTGCAAAGTATCTGCGTGAAAAACGGCGTAGAGTACGGCGTTAAAAGCGAACTGGGCAAAGGCAGCGTCTTTACCTACAAATTTTCGCCATACTCAAAAAGCCTGCTTGACTAGTCAAACCAAACGCCGAGTTTTGCTAAATTTCGCTCTTTTGAGTCGGAGTTAAAATAAATCACGAAATACCCCACTCGCTCGCCCTTTGCGTCGTTCATAGGCTGGACGGTAAAGGCATGCGAATCCGTCTGATAAAATCCGCCGCTTTTAAATTTTATATCCTTTAGCATCGGCAAGACGTTTAAATTTGCATAGCTCTTATTTACGAAATGAAAGCCTTCGATGATACCCTCGTCGCTGCTGTTTTGATACGGCGAGTGGGCGCTAGCGTCGAGTAGTACGAAAAGGCCTAGCCCTTGCTGTGCGAAAAAGTCACTCAAATGCTTAAAATCAAGCAGCACTTCGATACTGCCCAGCATCTTTTTATCCTCAAATATCGGCGCGACGGATCTGATAAAAACACCCGCGCGACCGACCTCGATGCCTGCGGCTACGCCGTTTTTAGCCTCGGCTAGTAGGTGGCGAAAGTTCGTTAGATCGTCGTTATATAGCGGTATCCAGCTCCTAGCAAAGCTCCTCATCTCAGGTGTATGGATGTGAAATTTGGCATTTTCGTAAATCGGCACCTTGCTTAGCGTTTTGGTAAATTTGCCAAGCGTCTCTAAGCACATCTGACGATTATTTTGGCTCATACATTTTTTCACGTGCTCGTTTTGCGCTAGCAGCGTCGCAACGGTCATCGCGGAGAGTTTTTCCTCTTCTATGTTTTTATTTAAAATTTGCGTTTGAAAGTCGAGAAATTTTTTGATATTTTCCGTCTGCGTCTGCTCGTCCCAGCGCGCCTTATAGACCGCTAAAACACCTGCTACTACAAGAAACGCGAGCGTTAGAAGTATTTTTTTATTCACGCTCTTTGCCTAGCTCGAGCGCTAAAATTTGAGAAAATTCGGCAAAATCGGGCAAATTTAGCTCGCCTTCGCGTTGCTTTTTGCCCCACATAGACTCGGGGAAAAAGCTATCACTCTCAAATCTCGCCATCACGTGAAAATGCACGCGCGGCACGTAGTTTGCAAAGCTTGCGATGTTTATTTTCGTGGGATTATAAAATTTTCTCATTACTTTTTCGGTTGTTAAAACCGCTTCAAATACCCTTTTTTGCGTTGCTTCGTCGCAGTCGGTGAGCTCCCTAAACGGCGTTTTGGTAAAAATTTTTACCCACGGTACCTCGCTCGTTTCACGCTCGACGAAAATCAGCTCGTCTTCAAAAATCATTTTAAGCTCCTTTTTGATAGCGATTTTAGCCAAATTTGAATTTTAATCTTTTTAAATTTATACTTCAGGCATTTTGGCTTCGGCGTTTTACGGCGGTCAATTTATAAAATTTGAAAGGAAATTTGAGCTTATGAGACGTTTGATTTCGCTCATATTTTTTGCGGCGCTGTCTTTTGGCGGCGAGCTGGCCGATCTTAGCAACGAGTGCAAGAAGGGAAACGACGAGATTTGCAAAAGACTCTCGCTCGCGATTAAAAACTTAGAGCTTGCCTGCGATGAAGGCGGCGAGAAAAACGCGATGTATTGCGCGGGGCTGGGATATTTTTACGAGTTTGATAAGGTGTTTACAAAAGCCGTACGATACTACGACAAAGCTTGCGGGCTGGGCGCGGACAAAGCCTGTGTGTATCTGGGGCTACTTTACCAAAGCGGGCAGGGCACGGTGCAAGATCACAAAAAGGCAAACGAGCTTTTTGCTAAAGCTTGCGAAAAAGGCGTAGGCGAGGGGTGCGCGAGCCTGGCGTACAGCTACGTCAAGGGGCTTGGCGTCTATCCCGACGGCAAAAAAACGAACGAACTGTTTGCCAAAGCCTGCGAGCTAGGCGAGGAAACGGCGTGCTATAATCTCGCTCTAAGCTACGCGCTAGGCGACGGCGTAGAAAAGGACGCCGCAAGGGCGGCGCAGATATTTGCGGCCTCGTGCGAGCGCGGACACGTGGACTCTTGCGCCGATCTTGGGGTTTGCTATTTTAAGGGCGAGGGTGTAGAAAAAGACTACGAAAGAGCCGTTGTGCTCTTTACTAACGCTTGTTCGGGCGCGAGTGCGCTAGCCTGCTCAAATTTGGGCTTTGCCTACGAAAAAGGCATGGGCGCAGAAAAGAATAAAAACGCGGCCAAAGAACTTTACGATCGGGGTTGTAAGCTCGGAGAATTTAGCGCGTGCCAGTATCTAAAAAATTTGCGTTGAGATGAGTGGGGAAATAAGCCCTGCTACTGTAAATTTAAAAAACAGCTATTGTGGCGGGTTAGAGCCATACGTGCTAGGATCTTGCTAAATGTTGCCTTGAGCGGACAGAAACGGGCTGAGTAGTCCGTCGCAACCAATATCAAAAGCAAAATTTAGCGCCAAAAATAAAAGGGTGCGGGCGCGCAAATCCAAAATAAATTTGACGCCCGTAGCTAAATTTACCGCTTAAAGTCGTGGATTTGTATATTCGCGCTATATTTTTTGCAAAGCTCGTTTACTTTGTCTTTCAGCTTTTCCTCGTCATAGCAGATGAGATCGATGTATGCGCGCCTTTGCCCCGTTGCACCGCCGATTATCTCTAGAAACGAGCTGCAGCCCTCTAGCTCCTCGTCCTCGATCTTGTTTCGCAGATCAAAGCCCGCCTGCACGTCGCCGCCGTTATCGATGCTAAGAAAGCAAAATTTGATGCCAAGCTCGAAAGCTTCATTGTAGATGTCGCGCTCGCCGTTTAGGTACTGATTTACGATGGCCGTTAGGCAGGTGGTGCCTACGATCACGTCCTCGCGCACCTCGCTTCCGCGCGGCTCCATCTCATAGCTGAAAAAATTCTTTAGCGGTTCGCACGCGGCTTTTTCGCCGAATTTCTCATCGATCAGATCGGCAAATTCGCTTAGCGGCACGCCGTTTTCTTCGGGCTCGGCTAGCACCTCAAGCTCGCCTAGCGTATTTATGATCGCCGTTTCGCCGATCATATTGTCAAGCAGGATAAAGCTAAGGTTATAAGCCTTACCCTCGTCCTGCGCGAGCAGAGCCGCTAGGTTTTCGTTGTAAATTTTGATATCCACGTCGGTTTCGTTAAACTGTGCGTAGATCATCGACTCCTCGGCGTTTACGCGCGTATCGTACATCTCGATCCCGCCGATACCTCGCGGCGCACGCGGCTTTCCGAGCGTGCAGAGCATTCTGCCCTCGAGCTGCCTAGGCATAGCGTTTTTGATGAAGCTTAGCCAAAATAGGCGGTGTCTCATGCCTTCGGGAGTTAGCACCAAATCGAGCTTATCACCCGCGAGCCCCGTCATAAAGTATGGCTCTGCAAGGCAGATACGAAGCTTCTCATCGGTCTTTTGCATCGCCTTTTCAAACTCTTTTGCCGCTAGATCAGCCTTGATCTCATCTATCACGCCGCTAAATTCCGCCCAAAATTTATCCACCCTGTCGGCAAAAGTGCTTGGAATTTGCGCTTTTTCAGCCTTTTTACCAAAACCAAATAACCCCATATTTTCTCCTTAAATCAAAATTTACTCGCATTATAGCTGATTAATTTGCCTCACGTGCACTGAAAGCAACCACCCAAAACCTCGCATTTATCGCAAATTTGCACGTATATGACCCCCTCGCCCTGTATCATCTCGCCAAATGGGATCTGTGCTAGATGCTTCATCGTCCTGCCGCAACTAGGGCAGGTTAGATACTCGGCGTCCTGTACCCACTGCGGATAGCCGCCCACGGTCGTATCAAGCTCGCTAAAGCAGCTGTAAAACGGGGAAACTTCGCCGCCTAGCTTAAATTTCATACCGCACAGCCGCGCAAAATCCTCCTGCGAAAAGTAGCTTTCGTCAAATCCTTCGCCATCATGGCTTAGCTCTATCTCGCCGTCTGGGCCGCGTTTGCAAAAATATCTGACCGAGCCGACGCAGGTCGGGCAGCAGCGAAAGATCGCGTCGTGCTTTAAATTTAAAAACGCAAGCTGCGGCTCAGTGGCCTTTAGGCGCAGCATATCAAGCATCTCACAGCCGCAAAACTCGCACTTTTGGCCTGTAGACTCGCCGATTTGCACGGGCTCATCCGCGTTTTGGTTTGGGTTTAAATTTGTGTCTTGGCTCGCGCGCTTGCCATCTTTTACGCGCACTGCGGTGAGGCATTTGTCAAAAACGAGAGATTTTCGCTCGCCCGTCTCATCAAACGCCCATCCGCCGATTTTTGCGTAAAACTCGGTGCCCACATGGAGCTTTTTACGCCACGGCCTCGGGTTTTTATACAGCTCGTAAAAAAGCTCCGCCGTCTGCTCGTCGCCCTGCCACGCAAGCGCGCAAAGTAGGTGATTTAGCACATTTTTGGAGTTATCCTCTAGCGAGTTTAGCTTTGCTACGAGTGCGTCTTTTACGTCGTCCGGCGCGCTGAAGTAGAGCTCTGGCGGATAATAGATTTCCTTTGCCGCCGCGGCTCTAGCGATCCTTGGATCGTGGATGCCCAGCAGGCTAAAAATCGCCCAAAAATCATTGCAAATCTCATCCCATTTTTCGATCTCGTCTATGCGGTCCGCTATTTTTAGGATCATCGCTTCTACTTCGTCCGCGCTTAGGTTTAAAATTTCATCCCGCCTCTGCCTTTGGCTGCACGAGTGGCAGATGCCGTCGAAGTAGATCGTGTTTTCGCCGCATTTTGGGCATAGATGAGCGCTCATAATTGCTCCTTTGGTTTTAAAGTTCGTCAAATTTTATCAAATTTTGCAGCATTTGGCGAGCGAGCACGGTTTTAAATTTGACGCCGTTTGATGGCGCAAATTTATCTATATCCGTAAAATTTTAGTCCGCTTTCGTCTATTTCGTAGTCAAATTTACCCGCCTTCGTAACGGCCTCTAGTACCGCTTCAAGCGGATTTGGGATAAAATTTGAGGCAAGCTTTTCGGTTCTGTTCATACGCGTTTGCTCGTAAAATTTAGGCACGAAAACCCAGTGCAAGTCTTTAAACAAAATAGCTCCGTTGGCGCAGTCAAAATACCCGTCCTGTAAGCACCCAAAACCGCAGATGAGCGTGATTTCCTCGCCGCTTGATAGCAGTTTTATGTGTAAGCCCTTGCAGTCAGAGTTCTCTAAAATTTCGCAAAGCTTAAGCCATTTTGCGTCGTTCATCAGCGACGTGAGGCGGAGTGCTTTTTTATCTAGCCTCTTTTGATAAATTTCGTATTTTTCGTTTAAATTTTGCATGATGCTCCTGGGCGCCGATAAATTTGCATTTAAATTTAGAATAAAATTTGAGAGAAATTTAGGCGGGCAACCTCTCGCCTAAATTTGCAGATCAGGATTAAAAGCGAAATTTAGCGTCGTCGCCCGTCAAATTTCGCCTACTAAATTTACTCTACCGTCACGCTTTTAGCGAGGTTTCGCGGCATATCCACGTCGTTGCCTAGCCTCACGGCGATCTCTAACGCAAAAAGCTGCAAGATAATCATCATCTCGAAAAACTCGCTCATCGGGTGAGCTTGCTTGCTCGTTTTGATAAAATCATCGCTAAGCTCGAACTCCTCGGGGCTAATCGCAAGTATATATGCATCGCGGGCGGCGAGCTCCTCTACGTTGCTCTTGGTTTTGTCGTAGAGTATGGTTTTTGGCATTAGCGCGATCGTAAAGAGCCTCTCATCGGCAAGCGCGATAGGGCCGTGCTTCATCTCGCCCGCAGGATAGCCCTCGGCGTGCAGATAGGAGATCTCTTTGAGCTTTAGTGCGCCTTCGAGTGCTAGCGGGTAGAATATATCTCGCCCGATAAAAAAGAAGCCGTGGCCGTGCAAATAGTGCTTGGCTAGGCGGCGGATGCGCTCTTGCGGCTCTTTGCTGATGTTTAAAATTTGCGGAACGTGCAGGAGTGCTGCGATCTCGCTTTTTAGTTCGTCTTTGCTTATTGATGCCTTAGCCTGCGCGATTTGCAGCGCTAGCATCCACAGCGTCACGACCTGCGTGGCGAAGGCTTTGGTGCTGGCTACGCCCTTTTCGATGCCGGCGCGAGTTAGCAGCGTGTCGTCCGCTAGGCGCACGATCGAGGAGTTATCGACGTTGCAGATAGCTAGCGTCTTTAGCCCCGCTTGCTTGGCGATTTTTAGTGCCTCTAGGGTGTCGGCCGTCTCGCCGCTTTGCGAGATGACGATAAAAAGAGCGTTTTTGTTTAGTTTTGGGCGCCTGTAGCGAAATTCGCTCGCGATCTCGACCTTGGCTCTAGCGTCTGCTAGCCTCTCAAAAAGATAGCTAGACGTAAGAGCTGCGTGATAGCTCGTGCCGCATGCGCAGATCACGATATCATCGATATTTCGTAGATACTCGTCGGTTAAATTTTCAAGACCTACCGCATCCTCTTTGACGCGTCCCATCAGAGTTTCTGAGACGACCGCGCTTTGTTCGTAAATTTCTTTTTCCATAAAAAAGCGGTAGCCTTCTTTTTGCGCGTAGCTTTTATCCGCAGGCAGCGCGGCAAAGCTAGGGCTTATTTTTTTTGCGTCTTTAAAAACCGCGATCTCGTCTAGACTTACAAATCCGTAGCTTTTGTCGTCAAGGTAGCATACCTCTTTGGCTAGGCCGATCAGCGGGGCGTCTGATGAGGCGAAAAATACCTCTTTGCCCTCGCTTTTGCCGATAGCTAGCGGCGCGGCGTCCTTGGCGAAGAAAATTTTGCCAGGAGCCGTTTTGGTGATAAGCAGCGTCGCGTAAGCACCGTGTAGGCGCGCTACCGTAGCCTCGTATGCTTTAAACGGCTCGCCGATAGTTTTTAAATTTTCCTCAAAAAGATGCACGATAACCTCGGTGTCGGTTTGGCTAAGGAAGCTAACGCCCTTTGCTTCAAGCTCCTCTTTTAGCTCTTTGTAGTTTTCGATGATGCCGTTATGAACGACGAAAGAGTGCTCGCCTAGGTGCGGGTGAGCGTTGATCTCGGTAGGTTTGCCGTGCGTAGCCCAGCGAGTGTGTCCGATCGCGACGCCCTCGCCGCTAGAGCTAAAGCCCTCTGATTTTTTGGCTAAATTTTCAAGCTTGCCGATGGCTTTAAAAAAGGCGATTTCTTGCGTGCATTTGTCGCAACCGCCCTCTAGACTCATCACCGCCATGCCTGCGCTATCGTAGCCGCGGTACTCAAGCTCTTTTAATCCGTTTAAAATAAACTCCCTTTTTTCTCTATTGCCGACGTAACCGACGATTCCGCACATGTTTACTCGCTTTCTAATAATTTTAAAATTTCGCCCAAATCCACGCCCTCGCGCTTTTCGATAAGCAGCAAATTTCGCGTCCTATTTTTTACGGTTTGGATTCTGGCGTTGGCTATTTTTACATCAAATTCCTTAAAAACTCCCAATACGTAAGCCATCAGTCCGCGCTGATCTTTCGCGTTTATGCCCAGCTTTGCGTACTCTTGCGAGTGGTTTGGGTCAAAATTTAGCTCGCCTTTTAGTATTGTCGGGCGATTTATCTGCGCTGAGGCACCACTTTTTAGCGAGATTTCGATGAGGTTTTTTAAAGTTTCTAGCTCGCTTGATTTTACGTTTTTGTTAAACTCTAGTTTGACGTAAAATTTACCGTCAAATAGCTCGAAAATCTCCATAAAACCAAGATCCAGATGCGCCAGAGCCGAGAGCAAAACGGCTAAATTTGGATAGTTTTGCGCGTAAATTTCGATGCTTAGGCTTTGGTGATTTTGTACTTGCACGCTTAGTTTATCGGCGTTTTGTGCGGCCCAGGCGATGCCGATGATATCTGCTGGTTGGTATTTGGCAAAGAGCAAATTTGACCTGATAGCGAAAATTTTTTCTCTCAAATTTTCGTTTAAAGCCGCAAATTTAGCGTTTCTCCTGATACTAAGCTCCTTTTTTACGCGCCTTGAAGCTTCATCAAGCAGATTTTCATCCTCGAAGCTTTGCAAACAAATGCCGTAAAGCTCGCGCAAAAGTCGCGCCAGATAGGGCGTATAGAGCTTTTCGTCGGTTGCATTTATCACGCAATAAGCGACGATGTAGGAGAGCTTTAGGGTTTGCGGGTCGCCTAGTTTTGAGATAAAGCTAAAAATCGTGCGCTGATCGTAGATGTCCTCGCGGTTTGCCACGTCGTTCATCAGCGTGTGGTAGCGCACGAGCGTAACGCCGATATTTACGGCCTTTGCGCTCAAATTTAGCTTTGCGGCGTAGGCGCGGAAAATATTTGAGCCCACGACCGAGTGATCGCCGCCTAGCCCCTTGCCCGCGTCATGTAGCAGCAAAGCTAGCTTTAGCAGTGTTCGTCCCTCGATACAAAGCTCGTCGTAGAGTGATTTTACGAATTTATCTTTGATATTTTCGGCAAATTTGACGCTTAGCACGCAGTGCTCGCCGACGCTAAATTTATGGTAGCCGTCAAATTCGGCTAAATTTACGGCGTGTTCGAGCGGCTTAACCAAAACGGGCAAAATCTCCGCATCCAAAAGCGCTTTGATAATGCAATGAGCGTGGTTTCGCATCAAAATTTTTCTAAAAAGCACCAGCGAATCCTCGGCGTCTTCTTTGCTGATTTGCGCGCGTTTTAGGTAAAAGATCGTCCCAACGTCAAATTTATACTCCGCATCGCCAAGAGCCAAAAGCTGCTTTAGTACGGCGTTTAGCGGCCTAGCGCGGACGTGGAGTGGGACATAAATGGTATTTTCAAATCTATAAAATCCGTTTTTTAGTCGTGCGGCTCGTAGTTCGCTAAATTTAGCCCCGCTTGTAAATTTGCTCCTGTAAAAGCTAGAAACCAGATAGCGCGAAAAAACGGCGACTGAATGCATGCAGGAAAAGAGCTTTTGCGAGATGACGCTGCTGTTTTCTTGCGTTTTTTTAGACTTGGTTTGCATGAGCGCTGTGATCTCGTTTAGCTTTGCGGGGGCGAAAACGTCCGAGCCTAGAGTCAAATTTTGCGCCGATTTTACGCAGAGGATAAAATCAGTCGCCAAATTTAGTGCACTAAGCTCCTTTTCGTCGATAAATTTTAGAGCCTGCGAGCGCATGCTAATCTCGTTTTCAAAGCCGTTTAGAGCGCAGTTTAAGTAGTATATGTCGTTCGTACCGCCCAGGTCGTTTTTAAGATCGGGTTCTTGCTTTATGTTTGGGATCTCGTTAAAGGCGCCTAGATTTTTGGCATAAAATTTGAGATTTTCTTGCGCGTTAAACTCGCGAGTTTTATAAATCTGTGAGCGTGCGGCCTTATAGAGCGTACGCGAGCCGCAGATGTAGCGGATACGGCTAAACGCAGCCTTTGCTTTGTGGTCGTTTTTGTGCGCTTCGTAAATTTCGTCCAGCTCGCAAATTTTAATATTTAGCTTTAAATTTGAGCCCTCCAGCGCGGCGACTAGCTTTTTTAGGATAAATTTGACGTTAAAGCCCGCGTTTTCTTTAAAGACGATTAAAATTTCTAAAACCGAGCTAGTAGAGATGAGATTGTCGGCGTATTTTTCGGTAGCGATGACGCAAAACGGGATAAAATCGACGTCCGGGTTAAAATCCGCAAAAATCTCGTCCAAAACCCGCGTGCACAGAGCTTTTATCAGCTCGTCGCTTTGCTTTGCGATGAAATTTGCAAAACCCTTGCCCTGAAGCTTTTTTAGCTGCGAGGCCAAATTTGCGCCGCCCAAAACGCCGCTTAAATTTCCTTTTAAAGCCACTTTTTTACCGCCGTCTTTTTGTGTAAATTTTTATCCGATGATACTAAAATTTTGCAAAAACAAAGCTTTTTTAACATATAATCGCCGTTTAATATCTATTTTCGGAATAAAATTTGACAAATTTAATAGAAAAGCTCCAAAGCGGCGAACGTCTGGACGCGGACGAATGCGCCGGCTTATACGACCTAGACCTTTTTACGCTGGGTAAATTCGCAAATGCCAAACGGCGAAAACTGCACGGCAAAAAGGTATTTTTTAACGTAAATCGGCATATAAATCCGACCAACATTTGCGCGGACGTGTGTAAATTTTGCGCATTTTCGGCAAACCGCAAAAATCCAAACCCATATACGATGAGTCACGAGGAAATACTAAAAATCGTCGAAAAAAGCGTCGCCGGCGGCGCAAAAGAGATACATATCGTCTCGGCGCACAACCCTGAGACGTCGTGGCAGTGGTATTTGGAAATTTTTAAAAAAATCAAGGAAAAATACCCGCAAATCCACGTCAAGGCTCTAACTGCGGCGGAGGTAGATTTCCTCTCGCGAAAACACGGCCTTAGCTACGAAGAAGTCGTGGAAAAGATGCTCGAATACGGCGTGGACTCAATGCCTGGCGGCGGAGCGGAGATCTTTGACGAAGAGGTTAGGCGTAAAATTTGCAAAGGCAAGGTGAGCTCGGAAAACTGGCTCAAAATCCACCGCCTTTGGCACGAAAAAGGCAAGCAAAGCAACGCTACGATGCTGTTTGGCCACGTAGAAAGCAGGCAAAACCGCATCGATCATATGCTGCGGATTCGCGATTTGCAGGATAAGACGGGCGGATTTAACGCCTTTATCCCGCTGGTTTATCAGCGCGACAACAACTATCTAAAAGTGGAAAACTATCCCGGCTCGGCCGAAATTTTAAAGACCTTTGCTATCTCGCGTCTGGTGCTCGATAATGTCGCGCACATCAAGGCATACTGGGCGACCTCGACTATAAATTTGGCTATGGTTGCACAGGAATTTGGCGCTGACGATCTAGACGGCACGATAGAAAAAGAGAGCATCCAAAGCGCGGCCGGAGCGAAATCGGCAAGCGGTATGAGTCTTAGAAATTTTACCGATCTCATTCAGACGTCGGGATTTGTACCGGTCGAGCGAGATAGCTTGTATAACGAGCTAAAAATTTACGATAACTAAGGAGGCGGAATTGGATTTTTTTAAACTCAAGCAAAATGGCACTAGCGTAAAGACCGAGTTTAGCGCGGGACTCACGACCTTTTTAACGATGATGTACATCGTGCCCGTAAACGCGATAATCATGAGCAAAACGGGCATGCCGATGGATGCGCTCATTACGGCTACGGCGCTTATAACAGTAATCGCTACCGTGCTAAACGGCCTGTGGGCGAACACGCCTGTAGCCATGAGCGTGGGAATGGGATTAAACGCGTATTTTACCTTTGGCCTCGTGCTTGGTATGCAGATACCATGGCAGACGGCTCTGGGCGTGGTTTTCATCTCGGGTATAATTTTCGTCGTGCTATCTTTTACGAATTTTAGAATCTGGGTCTTAAAGTCCATCCCCGATGATGTCAGACGCTCGATAAGCGCGGGCATTGGCGCCTTTATCGCCTTTGTCGGACTTCAGCAAATGGGCGTAGTCGTAAATAACGACGCGGTGCTGGTCGGACTTGGAAATTTAAAAGATCCAAACGTTATTTTGGGCTTTGTGGGACTATTTTTCGTTATACTTTTTTGGGCATGGAAGGTCAAAGGCGCCTTTATCATCGCGGTTTTAACTACATCGGTGATCGCTTGGATTTTCGGTATCGCGCCGTATCCGAAAGAATTTATCTCGCTACCGGCTTCGATATCGCCTATATTTTTAGAGCTTGACATCATGGGCGCGTTATCTTTTGCGTTGCTTCCGGTGATCGTTACATTTTTTGTGACCGACCTTTTCGATTCTATCGGCACGCTAGCTGGCGTGGGAAACAGAGCGGGGATCTTTGACGAGAGCAATCAAAAAGGCGTCGAAAAACTAGAAAAAACTCTCGAAGCCGACGCGGTAGCCACGATGGTTGGTTCGCTAGTAGGCGTTAGTACGACGACGTCATTTGCCGAGAGCGCTAGCGGCGTAGAAGAGGGCGGCAAGACTGGGCTAACGGCTGTATTTTGTGGGCTATTTTTCGTGCTTACGATTTTTATGTTGCCGCTTTTTAAAGCGATACCTTCAAACGCGATATATCCTATACTCGTGATGGTCGGCGTGCTGATGTTTAGTGAGCTTGGAAATATAAATTTTAAAGATCCGGCTATCGCTATTTCGACGTTTTTGATAGTTATTTTGATGCCGCTTACGTACTCGATCACGACTGGACTTTCGTTTGGATTTATGGCGTATTTGCTGGTTCGTATCATGAGGCGCGAGTGGGAATACGTAAATATAGGCGTCATCGTGCTTGCGCTCATTAGTTTTATAGTATTTTTAGTGCATTAAGGAGAAAGTATGCTGAAGTATCCGTTTGAGGAATTTCATAAAGACGTAAAAATAATGGCGCGGGATATCAAAGCAAATTTCGAGCCAGAGGTGATTTTGGCAATCGCTCGCGGCGGGCTTACTTTGGGGCATTTTTTAGCGAGCTTGCTAAATAATCGCAATCTTTTTACGCTAAACTCAATCCACTACGAAGAGACGCAAAAGCTCGATACCATCGATATCTTTAATGTCCCGGATTTGTCTAAATTTAATAAAATTTTGATAGTGGACGACATGATCGACACAGGGGAGAGTATGGTAGCTATCAAGCAAGAGCTTTTAAAGCGCTTTCCGCATATCGAGCTAAAGATCGCGACTATCTTTTATAAACGAAAAGCTCTTTTGTTGCCTGATTTTACGGTAAGAGAGGCGCACGAGTGGATAGAGTTTTTCTGGGAAGAGCAAATTTAAGCCCTAAATTTAGCCATGTTGCGTTCGGAAACGTTTTTACTTTTTATCATTTGCCTTATAGATTTTTGCTTTTTGTCGTATGCGATTAGCACGCTTAGCATTAGCTACTACGAGGCAGATGCGTTTTATAACTCGCCTAAAATTTCAGCCGTTTTGGCTAGAGCTTCGGTTGGGATTTTTGGGCAAAACGACTATGCCTTGCGCCTTCCTTTTGTTATTTGCCACATTTTTAGCGTCGCGCTGCTTTATAAGGTATCAAAGCAAATTTTAAAACGCAAATTTGACCGAGTAGTAAGCGCGGTCGTGTTTATACTGCTTCCTGCGACGATGGCGTCGGCAATCTTGGTAAATGACGCCGGCATCATAATCGCGCTTTCGCTTTTAAGTATTTATCTCTATCAACTACGCAAAATGCTCGCTTTTTACGCGCTTTTGTGCGTATTGCCTTTTATTAGCGGCGCGTTTTTAGTTTATTTTTCGGCCATTTTTATATTTGCCGTCTATAGGCGCGACGCTAAGATGGCGTGGGTTGCGGCGCTGCTTTTTGCGCTTTGCTTTTACTTTTACGGATTTGACTCGGGCGGCAAACCAAGAGGCCATCTGCTTGATACCGTGAGTATTTTCGCCGCCGCGTTTTCGCCTTTTGTTTTCGTCTATTTTGTCTATGCGATGTATAGAATTTGGATAAAAGAGGCTAAAAATTTACTCTGGTTCGTCTGTATAACGGCATTTTTATTTTGCTTGTTTTTGTCGATCAGGCAACGTCTGGAGCTCGAAAACTACCTGCCTTTTTGCGTTATTTCGGTGCCGATTTTGGTTCGGGTATTTTTTAGCTCGTACCGTGTAAGACTGCCGATGTTTAGACGCGGGTATAAAATTTTAGCTTCTTTTGCGGCGGCTTCTTTGCTTGTGGGATTTTTGTTTGTACTTTTTAACGAAACGCTTTACGGCGTACTAAAAGATCCGACCAAACATTTTGTTTATAGATATCACGTAGCAAAAGAACTTGCAAAAGAATTAAAAAATAAAGGTATAGAGAACATTGTTGTTGAAGATAATAAATTGGCCTTAAGACTTAAATTTTACGGCATAGATACGCAGCCGGACGCAAATTTGCGATTAGCAATTTTGGACCAAAAAGATAATTATGGTAATATAGCGGTCTATAAATTCGGCGTAAAAATCGCAAATTTTAAAATTATAAAAGATGATTAGGGGATAAATTTAATGAAAAAAGCTTTTACTATGCTAGAGCTTGTCGTTGTGATCGTGGTAATAGGAATAATAGCTGCCGCTGCGCTACCGAGAATAAACGATGATCATATCGCCGAGGCTGCCGATCAAGTGATGTCGCATATCCGCTATACTCAGCACCTAGCGATGCAGGATAGTAAATTTGACCCTACTGATGCTAGGTGGTTTAGAAAGAGGTGGAGTATAACTTTTACTAGGGCTTCATTTTGCGAGGGTGCAAACGAATGGAGGTATAGTGTATATCATGACGATGGAGATGCGACAGATAATTTAAATTCGGCAAACGAAGTTGCAAGAGACCCATTGGATCCGAATAAATTTATGAGTTCAGGATGGGCCGGCATTTCGAAAGCCAATTGCGCAAACGCTAGCAGTAAATATAATTTGGCAAGAAAATTTGGTATAACCAATGTAGAGCTACGTGGGGTATGCAGGGATGGTAATTTGCAAACTATCTCTTTTGACGAGTTTGGAAGACCCATGAGAAGCGTAAGTACTCCTGGTGGCGGTGGTGCAGCTAGAGGTTATGATAGATTGGTTTACAATGGACAAAACTGTCAAATAGTTTTGAGTACGGCCAAAAGACAAGCCACTATAACTATAGCGCCTGAAACCGGTTTTTTGCAGGTTACTTTTGCTGACCGTTCTTAATTGTAAAATTTTTTCACAATTATCTTTTTCCTTCAGCTTCTTTTAAGCATCTTCCTTGTATAATTCCAGCTCACGAATTGAGAAACCACCTTTAACTTTC